>NZ_JBIVBY010000046.1:0-43814 GCF_044746405.1 Pseudomonas sp. NPDC086251 | reverse complement strand
GGTCACGCTGGGCCTTACTGGCCGGTTTCTTTTTGGTCGGCATACATGCACCTCTGCAACATGTTATGCCCGAACACAAAATTTATGACACTCCCAATAGCGTGCTGCCATTCGCGAGCAAGCCCGCTCCCACATTCGACCGCATTCTCATGGAAGCACTCGGTTAAATGTGGGAGCGGGCTTGCTCGCGAAGAGGCCAGCGACATTCACATCACTCCAACGCCCGCAACCGAGCCTCGATAAACCGCCGCTCCGGCACCTGCTGCGTCAGCTCCAACGCGCGCTCATACGCCGCACGCGCCTCCTCGACCCGCCCCAACTGCCGACAAAACTCCGCCCGCGCCGAATGCGCCAAGTGGTAATCGAGTAATTCACCGCGATCCAGAATGGCCTCAACCAGTGTCAGCCCCACCAACGGTCCATCCCGCTTCGACAGCGCCGCCGCACGGTTCAACTCGATCACCGGCGACGGCACCGCCTGCAGCAGCACGTCATACAGCCCGACAATTTCCACCCAATCGGTCTCCCCCACCGACGGCGCTTCCGCATGCACCGCCGCGATGGCCGCTTGCAGGCAATAAGGCCCGAACCGCCGAGTGGTCAGCGCCCGCTCCACCAGCGCACAGCCCTCGGCAATCATCCCGGCGTCCCACAACGAGCGGTCCTGTTCATCCAGCACAATCAACTCACCGCTTGACGAGGTCCGCGCCGGGCGTCGCGACTCATGCAACAGCATCAACGCCAGCAACCCCATGACTTCCGGCTCGGGCAGCAACTCCATCAACAACCGCCCCAGGCGAATCGCTTCGCGGGTCAGGTCCTCACGGGTCAGTTCGGTGCCGATGGACGCCGAATAACCTTCGTTGAACACCAGGTAAATCACCCGCAGCACGCTGTCGAGGCGCTCGGGCAATTCGGACAACGTGGGTACTTGATAAGGGATTTTTGCGTCGCGGATTTTCGCTTTGGCGCGCACGATGCGCTGGGCAATGGTCGCCGGTGCCGAGAGAAAAGCCCGGGCGATTTCCTCTGTGGTCAGGTCGCAGACTTCCCGCAGCGTCAACGGTACCTGGGCGTCTGCCGCGAGTGCCGGGTGACAACAGGTGAAGATCAGGCGCAGCCGATCGTCTTCCACGTCTTCGTCACTCCAGTCGGACTGCTCCAGCGCCTCCAGTTGAGCGATCAACATCGGCTGCGACGCCGTGAAGCGTGCGCGCCGACGCAACGTATCGATGGCCTTGAAGCGCCCGGTGGAGACCAGCCAGGCGCGCGGATTGTCCGGCACACCGTCACGCTGCCAGCGCTCGACCGCGACGAAAAACGCCTCGTGCAAGGCCTCTTCAGCGAGGTCAAAATCGCCAAGCAAGCGGATCAGGGTCGCCAGAATCCGCCGCGAATCCTCGCGATAAACCTGCTCGACCCGAGCCGTCACCGTCACCGTCACGCCGGGCATCAGTCCGGCATGCCTTCGGTCACCAGCGTCACCAACCGATCCAGGCTTTGCCCCCAACCGTCGTGAAAACCCATAGCCTCGTGAGCCTGCCGATCCTCTTCGGACCAGTGCATGGCGCGGGCGGTGTAGAGGGTTTTGCCGTCGCGGTCTTCGAGCGTTACTTCGGCGCTCATGAAGGGTTTGCCCGACGGAATCCAGCCGGGCATGAAGGCGTCAGTAAAGACCAATCGCTCAGGGGCGACGATCTCCAGAAACACGCCCATGGTCGGGTATTCGGTGCCATCCGGTGCGCGCATCAGGGTGCGAAACTGACCACCGACCCACAAGTCCATTTCACACTCGGGCGTGGTCATGCCGTGCGGCCCCCACCACTGGGCGAGCAAGGCCGGCTCGGTCCAGGCGCGGAAGATTTTGCGGCGCGGCGCGTCGATCAGGCGGCTGATGGATAACTCGAACGCGGCAGGCTGTCTTTTATAGGGTTGCGGGCTCATGGGCGCTCCTGTCTTGTGATTGTTATTCAGGGATTCAACTGGCGAACGGGGCGCACCTCGACACAGCCGACCCGGGCCGCCGGGATGTTGCCGGCGACCTGGATCGCTTCATTGAGGTCCTTGGCATCGATCAGGTAGAAGCCGGCCAACTGCTCCTTGGTTTCGGCGAACGGGCCGTCGGTGATCGACATTTTGCCGTTGCGCATGCGCACGGTGGTGGCGGTCTGTACCGACTCCAGCGCCTCGGCGGCGATCATTCGGCCGCTGCCCTGGATCGACTCGGCGTAGGCCATGCACTCGGCGTCTTTCGGGCTTTCGGGCAGCGAGTGCAGTTCGCGCTCGCTGCTGTAGACCAGGCATAAATACTTCATGGAGGCTCTCCATTTCTTGGGGCTCAGCCCGAACCGAACTGATCAACTATGGCTGCAGTTTGCTGCTTTCGCGACATTCCCGACGACCAGCCGGCCCTCAAGGTTCCAGGTTGAACAAGGTCGTGCCGCTCATCATGTCGAACGGCGCCGACCAGTGTTCGTGAACGATGCGCCATTGCCCATCGTCGCGCCGATAGCACGCGGTCACGCGCATCCAGCAGGCCTGGGTTTCACCTTTCTCGTTAGTGCCGCCGCAATGGGCCAGCCAATGAGCGAAGGCAATGTGTTCGTCCGCGACGATGTTCATGTGGTCGAAGTCAAACTTATGCGCGCCCTGGCACATTTCCATGCACTCTTGCCAATGCGCGCGGTAAGCGGCCTTGCCGCGAAATTGCAGGGCCTTGACTGCGTCGTAGGAGACGATGTCTTCGGCATACAGCGGCATGAGTTTCTCGATGTCCTTGGCGATGACCGCCTGACGATACGTGTCGATCAGGGTCTGGATTTCGTGGGTAGCGTTCATGGTGGTTCTCCGAGGTTTTTGTTGTGAAGACACCCTTAGTCGTCTGGCGAAAAGCCAAATCGACAGTCCAAATAAAAATAATCCAGGAACGCAAACTCGTTAGAATTCGAAGCACATTCATGTTGGAAAAAGGACACTCCAGTGACAACCCGACTCGTGCCTTACGAATGCCTGAACGCGCGCCAGCGCCAGCAGGTCGAGGCCATTGAAGTTCACAAGGAACAAATCAAATTCTCCGGCGACATTTACGGTGCGTTGCACACCTTGCTGTCCAAACCCGGCCCCGGCGTCAAAGGATTTGCCCTGCTGGCCGAGGAGGTTCCCGTCGCCTTCCTGCTGCTCAAACGTCCGCCGGTCCTGCCCGCCTGGGCCGATGAACACAGCGCCACCTTGCATGCCTTGCAGGTCGATCAACGAGCCCAGGGCAAAGGGTACGGCAAGGCCTGTTTACTAGCCTTGCCCGACGCGGCGCGCCAGGCCTGGCCGCACATCAAAGCGCTGGAATTGTCGGTGGATGCGGACAACGAGGCCGCCATCGCGCTCTATGCAAAATTCGGCTGGGTCGACAGCGGCGAAGCCTACAAGGGCCGGATCGGATACGAACGGCGCATGAGTCTGGTTTTCTGAGGTGGTTATGCTCAACAGCATCGAAGCACTGGAAGCGATCTACGGCCAACCCCACGACCGCGCCGTGCGCAAGCAAATCCCCTTTCTCAACGAGGATTACCAGGCGATGGTCCGCGCCTCGCCGCTGGTGATCATCAGCTCGGTCGGCCCCGACGGCCTGGACGGCTCGCCCCGTGGCGACTTGCCGGGTTTCGTGCGGATCATTGATGAGCGGACACTGGCGATCCCGGATCGGCCCGGCAACAACCGCATCGACACCCTGCGCAATGTCGTGCTCGATTCGCGGGTGTCGCTGCTGTTCATCATTCCGGGGATCGGCGAGACGTTGCGGGTCAACGGCACGGCGCAGATCAGCGCCGAGCCCGGGTTACTAGAGAGTTTTGCGGTCAACGGCAAACCGGCACGCACCGTGATGCTGGTGACGGTGGAAGCAGCGTTTTTCCATTGTTCGAAAGCGATGGTGCGTTCGGACTTGTGGAACCCGCACAAGCACCTGGATCGCTCGGCGCTGCCGACGGCGGGGGCGTTTCACAAACGGCTGAATGACGGGCAGTTCGATGCTGAGGCGTATGACCGGGACGCGCCGGTGAGGGTGCGAGATAGTCTTTATTGATCAAATACTAAAAAGGGTTGCCTTTGAGGCAACCCTTTTGGGGAAATGACTAGCTCTCACAAGAGAAGACAGTAGTCGAGCAATTGCTTCTCGATACTTTGACGCTGACCAATAACCAAAGCGACCACGACAAGGTTTTCACTCGGGAATACCTCATACAAAACTCGCTGTCCCAGAGGAAGGTACTCACGGAAATGAGTCACCCCAAGAGACGCCGCTTCCTGACAAACACCGTAAACATGGGCTTGACTGCTGAGCGCCGTAACGATCTGCATCACCAATTGATCGACCATTTCTGCCGCTTTTTTGCGACCGCATTGCTGCGTCAGATAATGTTCAAATGAAATGACCCCATGCTCCGCAGCGGTCGCAAACTCTACCCTGAAGGCCTCAGGCATCGTTATCGTCTTGCTGCAACTGGCGCCGCTGCGCCAGTCTGGCCAGCAAAGTGTCGCCAGAAATCAGCTTTCCCTGTTCCTTGTCGCGAGAGGAGAACGAAAGAAGCTTGATCAGGGCAATCGCCTCATCTCGCCGCTTTCGTTCCTCGTAGGACTCAATCACATAAGCCGGGACGCCATTTTGAGTGACTAGCATCGGCTCCGAGAGATCCAGCGCTGCCGCGTTCTTCTTAACAAAACTGATTGTTTCAACTCGCATCATTCATTCCTCTGCCCAGCATCAAGGCAGCATGGCCCGCGCAACAAGGTCTGAATTTAGTCTATTAAAAAACCAATCTCAAGAAATCATTTGCTCTTGCCCCAACTCCAGCACCATTTCATGCCACGCCATGCCGCCGTGGTCGGAGGCAGAAGGCTTGATGTAGGCGAAGCCGAACCCGGCGTAGAGCGGTATGTGCCGTTCCTTGCACATCAGGTGGATGCTGACTTTGTTCAGTGCCCGCATCCGCTCGATGAATTCACCCATCAAGCGCTTTGCCAGGCCTTGCCCCTGGTAATCCGGGTGCACCACCACCGACATGATCACCACGTGCGGCCCGGCCGGGTCGTGGCCGATCAGTTCCTTGAAGGCTTCGTCCGACATTTCCACCTGAAACGCCGCACCGGAGTTGATGAAACCGGCTACGACGCCGTCGACTTCGGCCACGATAAAACCCTCTGGCCACGTGGCGATGCGGGTGGCGATTTTCTCGCGGGTCGCGGCTTCGTCGCCTTCATAGGCAACGGTTTCGATGGCGTAGCAGCGGTCCAGATCAGCAGGCGTGACGTGGCGGATGACGGTGTTCATGGCAACTCGGGATCAGCGTGGGGAAGACCGCCGATCATAGATGAGCTTCGGTAAGACATCGAGAGGCGAATCACTGATCCGCCTCTCGATGCGTTCATTACGGTTTGAGCGGCAGCCAGATTTCCAGCACACCGGTGTTGAGCTTCGGGTTGAAGTCTTCGCTGTAGCGTTCGAACTCCGGGGCGTCCGCCGCCTGATAGCCGGACTGCGGCAGCCAGGTTTTCCAGATGTAATGGAACGTTTGCGGCAAGGTAGCCAGAGCGCCCTTGTGCTCGAACACCGCGTAATGCTGCGGTTGAACCTCGACCCAGCGGTACTTGTCGGGCAGGTCGTCGAGTTTGCTGATTTCAACGCCGGCGATGTACTCGAAGCCGCCCTTGCCATCGGGATTGCAGCAGATGCCGTAGGTCACTTCGCTTTTTTGACCGGGAATCCGGCCAATTTCAGGTGTGAACTTCTCCCATAAAGCGGGGATGTCTTTGGTCGTATTCGCAGTAAATCGTCCGCCAAGCCCTGCAATGAGCAGAAAGTGCCCGTGCACGAAGCGTGGCTTGGCCGGTTCGATGCCTGATTGCTCATCCATGACTCAACTCCTGAGACTAAAAAGTGGGTTCGGCTGGGAGTATAGAAGCCAAACCCGATTCGCCCACTTACAGGGCGTGCAACGGTTCGACAGCGCCGGAACCGACAAACTCGTTGTAGCCCGATAGGATCACGTAGACCGCGAAATAGCAGAAGATCGCCGCCGATGCCATGTACGAATAACGCAGCAGTTTGTCACCCAGTAACTTGCCGCCGTGGCTCGCCGCGAAGCATAAAGCGACACACCAGAGCACGCCGGCGCACAGAAAGCCGCCAAGAAACAGCGCCGAACTGAGGGCTCCACCGCCGCCGGAACGGGCGATCAACGTGCCACCCACGGCCGCGAACCAGAGAATCGCGCTGGGCGATGACATGGCGAGGAAGATCCCGCGGACAAACTCCTTGCGGTGGGAGTTTTGGCCCACCTCGGCGGTTTGCGCCAACACTGCTTCATGGTGGATCGCCGAATAAATCATCTTCGCCGCGAAATACACCAGCAACGCCGAGCCGCCGATCCACAGCACCCAACGCACGGTTTCGTATTGCAGCAAAACGGTCATGCCCGCCAGCGCGAGCACCGCGTAGATCAGGTCACCGACACAGGTCCCCAACCCCAGGGCAAAGCCTTGAAAATAGCCGCGTTGCATCGCCAGCGTGATCATCGCGATGTTGGCCACGCCGATGTCCAGGCACAGCGAAAGGCTCAGCAAGAAGCCACTGCTAAATTCCATCTACCCGTTTCCTTCGGAAAAATTTGTTTACATAGTCGCTGGACAGTTTGCCACATCAGCCCTTACATTCCGCCACAGGTCACCGCAGTGACCAGCGTCGCTCGGACGGTTCCGGGCGCTCACGTTATCCGAGGCAACAATGGCTAACCCAGGTTCGCCGCGCCGCTTTGCGCGCATAGATCGACTCCCCCCTTACGTATTCAACATCACTGCCGAGCTGAAGATGGCCGCCCGTCGTCGTGGCGAAGACATCATCGACTTCAGCATGGGCAACCCTGACGGCCCTACTCCGCCGCACATCGTTGAAAAACTGGTCACCGTCGCCCAGCGCGAAGACACCCACGGCTACTCCACGTCCAAGGGTATTCCGCGTCTGCGCCGGGCGATTTCCAACTGGTACAAGGATCGCTACGCGGTCGACATCGACCCGGAAAGCGAAGCCATCGTGACCATCGGTTCCAAGGAAGGCCTGGCGCATTTGATGCTGGCCACCCTCGACCAGGGCGACACCGTGCTGGTGCCGAACCCGAGCTACCCGATTCACATCTACGGCGCGGTGATTGCCGGCGCTCAGGTGCGTTCGGTGCCGCTCATTCCCGGCGTGGATTTCTTCGCCGAGCTGGAAAGTGCGATTCGCGGTTCGATCCCGAAGCCGAAAATGATGATCCTCGGCTTCCCGTCCAACCCGACCGCGCAATGCGTGGAACTGGATTTCTTCGAGCGGGTGATCGCCCTCGCCAAGCAGTACGACGTGTTGGTGGTGCACGACCTGGCTTACGCCGACATCGTCTACGACGGCTGGAAAGCCCCGTCGATCATGCAAGTGCCGGGCGCCAAGGACATCGCGGTGGAGTTTTTCACCCTGTCCAAGAGCTACAACATGGCGGGCTGGCGCATCGGTTTCATGGTCGGCAACGCTGAGCTGGTCAACGCCCTGGCGCGGATCAAGAGTTACCACGACTACGGCACGTTTACGCCGCTGCAAGTCGCGGCGATTGCGGCGCTGGAAGGCGATCAGCAGTGCGTCAAAGACATCGCCGAGCAATACCGCCAGCGTCGCAACGTGCTGGTCAAAGGCCTGCATGAATTGGGCTGGATGGTCGAAAACCCGAAAGCGTCGATGTACGTCTGGGCCAAGATTCCCGAGGCGTATGCGCATTTGGGCTCGCTGGAGTTCGCCAAGAAGCTGCTCGCCGAGGCCAAGGTCTGCGTCTCGCCGGGTGTCGGGTTTGGCGAGTATGGGGATGATCATGTGCGCTTCGCGCTGATCGAAAACCAGGACCGGATTCGTCAGGCAGTGCGCGGGATTCGCGGGATGTTCCGCGCGGATGGGCTGGTCAGCAAAACCAGCGCCAGTTAAATCGCCTTCGCGGGCAAGCCTCGCTCCTACAGGTTCACGCGAACCCTGTAGGAGCGAGGCTTGCCCGCGAAGCTTTTAAACGAACAGCGACAACAGCAGGATAAAGCCCAGCGCAACGATGGACAGGATGGTTTCCATCGCGGTCCAGGTCTTGAAGGTTTCAGCCACGGTCATGTTGAAGTACTGCTTCACCAGCCAGAAACCGGCGTCGTTGACGTGCGACAGGATCAGCGAACCGGCACCGGTGGCCAACACCAGCAGCTCACGGTTCACACCCGGAATCATCCCCACCACCGGCACCACGATGCCGGCGCCGGTAATGGTCGCCACGGTCGCCGAACCGGTCGCCACGCGAATCACCGCCGCCACCAGCCACGCCAGCAAAATCGGCGAGATCTGTGCGTTCACCGCCATGTGGCCGATCACGTCGCCCACACCGCTGGTCACCAGCATCTGCTTGAAGCCACCACCGGCACCGATGATCAGGATGATCGCGGCGGTCGGCGCGAGACTGGCGTCGAGCAACTTGAGGATTTTGTTGGAGCCCATGCCCTGCTTGTGGCCGAAGGTGTACAGCGACAGCAGCAACGCCAGCAACAGCGCCGAGATCGGGTGACCGACCAGGTCCATGAAGGAGCGCGCGAAATTGCCTTCCGGCAGCACCACGTCAGCAAAGGTCTTGAGCAACATCAGGAACACCGGCAGCAGCACGGTGATCAGGGTGATGCTGAAGCTCGGCAGATCAGCCGACTCTGGCTCGCGAGCCAATTGATCCACCAGTTCCTGATTAGGATGGCCGGGGATGTACTTGGCAATGAAGGCACCGTAGATCGGGCCAGCAATGATGGCGGTCGGCAGTGCAACGATCAGCCCGTAAAGAATGGTTTTACCGATGTCGGCACCGAACACGCCGATGGCCAGCAACGGGCCCGGGTGCGGCGGAACCAGACCGTGCACGGCCGACAGACCGGCCAGCAGCGGAATACCGATCTTGATGATCGACACGCCGGTACGCCGGGCAACGATAAACACCAACGGGATCAGCAGCACAAAGCCGATTTCGAAGAACAGCGGAATGCCGACCAGGAACGCGGCGAACATCATCGCCCACTGCACCTTGTCCTTGCCGAACGCGCGAATCAGGGTCTGGGCAATCTGATCAGCCCCGCCCGACTCGGCCATCATTTTGCCGAGCATGGTGCCCAGCGCCAGGATGATCCCGACGAAGCCGAGCACGCCACCGAAGCCGTCCTGGAACGCCTTGATGATGGTGCCGATCGGCATGCCGGAGGTCAGGCCGAGGAAGGCGGCGGCAATGATCAGGGCAATGAAGGGGTGGAACTTGAACTTGGTGATCAGGACGATAAGCCCGATCACCGTGACCACTGCATCGAGCAGCAGGAACGTCTCGTGGGACATGCCAAACATTAGGGGTGTCTCCTGGTTGTTGTTGTTATTAAAGCGGGTAATTCGAAAGCCATAAGGACAGCGCTATCTCTAAAAGCAAAAATTAACCGGCGCGTTTCAGGCCGTGCTCGAGCCACCAGACGTGAGCCTGCGTGGCCAATTGCTCGACGCTGTGGGTCGAGGCATCGAGGGCCAGCGTCAACGGCTCGCCCACGGGGGATTCGAGGGTCGCGAACTGGCTTTCGATCAATGTCGAGGGCATGAAGTGGCCCGGCCGGTGCGATACACGATCGGCGGCCACTTCCGGGGTCAGCTCAAGGAACACGAAGCCCAGGCCCGGCAAGGCGCTGCGCAGACGTTCACGGTAAATATGTTTGAGGGCCGAGCAGGTCAGCACCGGGCGTTCGCCGTTGGCATCAACGCGGCGCAGTTCATCGCACAGGCTGTCGAGCCAGCCGGCACGGTCTTCGTCGTTCAGGGGGATCCCCGCGCTCATCTTTTCGATATTGGCGGCAGGGTGGAAAGTGTCGCCTTCAATGGCGGTCGCGCCGCTGAGTTGGCACAAGGCCTCGCTGACGCAAGTCTTGCCGCAACCGGCAACGCCCATGATGACCAGGGCGGTGATGGGATGATTCATGTAACACCTCAGCGCGCAGACAGCGCTACCTTTGCCAGTTATGACACCAGAAAAAGCAGAAGTTGCCGACGCCTTCTTGTCATTTTTGTGGGTTGCAGCATGTTCGTTCCCAATGCCAAAAAGCGGAGATCAGGCAGACCCCGCTCACGCATTTGCAGCTGCATCGAGACAGCGCTACCTTAGTGCCTCGAATTTTGTTTGGCAAGCCGTCCGATGATCTCCCCTAAAAACGATAAAAATACGCGCACCACTGGCCGCCCTACCCTGAACGAAGTGGCCCGCCTGGCCGGTGTCAGCCCGATCACCGCCTCCCGCGCCCTGCGCGGCGTTAGCACGGTGGCCACTGAACTGGTGGAAAAAGTCCAGAAAGCGGCGCTGGAACTCAACTACGTGGTCAACCCTGCCGCCCGCGCGCTGGCCTCGGCGCAGAGCCATTCGGTGGTGGTGCTGGTGCCGTCGCTGTCCAACTTGTTGTTCATCGACACGCTGGAAGCCATTCATCAGGTTTTGCGCCCCAAGGGTTTCGAAGTGCTGATCGGCAACTTCCATTACTCGCGCGATGAAGAAGAAAACCTGCTGCGCAACTACATGGCCTATCAGCCGCGCGGGTTGCTGCTGACCGGTTTTGACCGCACCGAAAGTTCGCGGCGGATGATCGAGGCGAGCAACATTCCGTGCGTGTACATGATGGAACTGGACAGTGCGGCGGGCCTCAATTGCGTCGGTTTTTCGCAACTGGCGGCGGGTGAAACGGCGGCGGAACATTTGCTCTCCCGCGGACGCAAACGCCTGGCCTACATCGGCGCGCAGCTGGACCAACGCACGCTGTTGCGCGGCGAAGGTTTCCGCCGGGCGCTGCAAAAAGCCGGTTTGTATGACCCTGACCTGGAAGTGCTAACCCCGCGCCCCTCCTCCGTCGGATTGGGCGGCGAGTTGTTCCTGCAATTGATGGCCAGCCATCCGGATGTCGATGCGATCTTCTTCGGCAACGACGACCTGGCCCAGGGTGCGCTGCTGGAAGCCATGCGATGCGGGATCAAGATCCCCGAACAAGTGGCGGTCCTCGGCTTCAACGACCTGCCGGCCTCGGCGCACATGGTCCCGCGCCTGAGCAGCATCAGCACCCCACGAGAAGCCATTGGCCGCCGATCGGCGGAGTTGATGCTGACCTTGCTGGCGGGTAATTCGGTGGCCAAACCGGTGCAGGACATGGGGTTCGAATTGAAGGTGCGCGAGAGTACATAGCTCCTATGGGAATGAATCGCAGACTTGATGTCGTCCATTGGCAGGCACAGTATTAAACTCCCGAAGCCTCGAACCGCTAACGGAGTAGCCCCATGGAACATGCACTGAAGATTCTCGGTAAAGCGTCCTCGATCAACGTCAGAAAGGTCCTGTGGACCTGTGAGGAGCTGAACCTTCCCTACGAGCGTGAGGACTGGGGTGGCGGTTTTGCATCAACCCACACGCCCGAGTTTCTCAGGCTCAATCCCAACGCACTGGTGCCCGTGATCATCGATGAGGCCGGTGTACTGTGGGAATCCAACACAATCTGCCGCTATCTGGCCGCTAAACACCAACATATCGATCTGCTTCCCCACGAGCCGGCGGCGCGTGCCCGGGTGGAGCAGTGGATGGATTGGCAGGCGACCGAACTCAATGCGTCGTGGAGCTACGCGTTCACCGCGCTGGTGCGCAAGGATCCGGAGTTCCAGGACCCGCATCACATTGCCGCCGGTGTACGTGGCTGGAATCAGAAGATGGGCATCCTCGAGCATCAGCTCGCGGCCACCAAAGCCTATGTCGCCGGGCCGCGATTCACGCTCGCCGACATTGTCATCGGGCTGTCGATCAACCGCTGGTTGATGACACCGATGGAACGGCCCGATTACCCAGCCATCGACGAGTACTTCCAACGGTTGGCGCAACGCCCGGGATTCCTAAAATTCGGCTGCAACGGCCTGCCTTGAGCGGCTCCGCGCTACAAACCGCTAAAATGTAACCGTTCATTGCAATAACTGAGTGAATCTCGGCGCAAAGTCGCCGAGATTCACAATCATTGATTTCCGATAGCAGGCTAAGCTTCTCCATCAATAAAAAATGGATCAGCCCATGACTGCTCACGCCCCCGCCATCGCTCAACCCGACGGAATCGATCCCGTCCGGGCCGCGCAGATATCCGCGCGCATCGACCGACTCCCCGCCGTATCGACCATTTGGCGCCTGGTAGCGCTGCTCTCGATCGGTGGTTTTTTCGAACTGTATGACCTGTTTCAAACGGCCTACATCAGCCCCGGCCTGATTCGCGATGGCATCTTCGCCACAGGCAGCCAGGGCGTGTTTGGCTTCTCCGATCAGGCCGCTTTCGCCTCGGCAACGTTTCTCGGGCTGTTCCTCGGCGCCAGCTTGTTGAGCCCGTTGGCCGACCGTTTCGGCCGACGCGCGATCTTCACCTTCGCGCTGATCTGGTACACCGTCGCCACCGTCGCCATGGGCGTTCAGAGTTCAGCATTGGGCATTATCTGCATGCGCTTTCTGGTCGGCATCGGGCTCGGCATTGAGCTGGTGACCATCGACGCTTACCTCTCGGAACTGGTGCCCAAGCGCATGCGCAGTTCGGCGTTTGCCTTCGCGTTTTTCGTGCAGTTTCTGTCGGTGCCGGCGGTGGCGTTGATGTCTTGGTGGCTGGTGCCGCAAGCGCCTTTCGGTGTGTCCGGTTGGCGCTGGGTGGTGTTGGCCAGTGCGGTGTTTGCGTTGTTCATCTGGTGGCTGCGTTCGCGGTTGCCGGAGTCACCGCGCTGGTTGGCCCAGCATGGGCGGTTCGACGAGGCCAGCCGGATTCTCGATGGCATCGAAGCACGCTGCGTGAAGGACCAGGGCAAGCCGCTGGATGAGCCGGAACTGGCGGCGGTGGATGTTCAGGGTACGGGCCGGTTTGCCGATATCTGGCAGCCGCCTTACCGCCGTCGGGCCTTGATGCTGATCGTGTTTCACGTGTTCCAGGCGATCGGTTTCTTTGGCTTCGGCAACTGGCTGCCGGCGCTGCTCTCCGGCCAGGGCGTGAGCGTGACTCACAGCCTGATGTACGCCTTCATCATCACCCTCGCCTACCCGCTCGGGCCGCTGCTGTTCGTGAAGTTCGCCAACCGCTTCGAGAACAAATGGCAGATCGTCGGTTCAGCACTCGGCGCCATGACCTTCGGTACGTTGTTCGCCCTGCAAACCAGTGCCTTCGGCCTGATCTTCTGCGGGGTGATGATCACCTTCTGCAACGCCTGGCTGAGCTTCAGTTATCACTCCTACCAAAGCGAATTGTTCCCGACCAACATCCGCGCCCGGGCCGTGGGGTTCTGTTACTCGTTCAGTCGCCTGTCGACGGTGTTCAGCAGTTTGCTGATCGGGATTTTTCTCGAACACTTCGGCACACCCGGGGTGTTGGCGTTCATCGTCAGCAGCATGCTGATCGTGATGCTGACCATCGGCTGGTTCGGCCCGCGCACCCGCAACCTGGCGCTGGAAAACATCGCGCATCGATGACGCGCCAGCGGTCAATCTCTGCCGCCCGTCGGCAAGGGTTGACCGCCGCCCTCGCTGACCTCACGCCGCGCCCCCCCGGAAAACAAGGGCTCTAGCGACGGCACGCTATTTGCTCAAGCCGCTGTACCGCAAACACCTACAAGGTCTACTCATCATGTTGGTCAGTGCTCACAAACAAACGTTAATGACTCCGCTGCCGAAAAAGCCCGGCGAAGATCCGACCGCCGAAGCCGCCGCTGGCCTGCAGAGCGTGCTGACGCAAGCCTTGCAAAACAATGTTCAGGCACCCACCGCGCAAGTCGGTGCACAGGTGCAGGAATCGGCCACGCAAATCGCCACGCAGCAAGTCAGTGAGGCGAGCAAAATCAGCGACAACGTCGATGAAGCGTTCGCCAAAACCCGCGTGGGCTTACAAGTGGTCCCCGGCGCACTGCCTGACGCCGTCAAGGACAAGGTCGGTAGTGGCTCGGCCACGGACGAGTTCAAGGAATACATGAGCAAAACGCCGGAGCAGCGTATGCGCGACAGCATCCTGCAAGAGATGGGGCTGACGGAAGAGGAAGTGCAACAGATGCCGCCGGAAAAACAACAAGCGATCGCCAAGGAAATCACCGACCGCATGCAAGACAAGATAAAACTGGCGCAGGCCGAGAAAGAAAACGGCAGCAGCGAAAAAGGCAGCCGCCAGGTCGTCGACAAGTTTCTGGCTTCGCTTTAACAGAAGTCCACGCACACTGTAGGAGCTGCCGAAGGCTGCTCCTACACGGGTTATGGTGTGGGTCAATTCAGCGACACATCGCAATCGGTTTGGCGAGCATATCCAGCAACGCCTGCACGGCCGCCGAAGGTGTTTGGTTCGACGCGGCCACCAAGGCAAATTCTCGATCGATACGCGGTGTCACCGGTAGTACGCGCAGGCCCTGCCGCTGGGTTGGCAGTGTCATTTCCGGCACCACCGTCACGCCGATGTTTTCCCGTACCAGCGTGAATGCACTGCTCCACTCCCGGACCTCGACCCGAACATCATGCAGCTGCAGACCCGCATCAATGGCCAGGCTGCTCGCGTTGGTTGAACAGCCACCGGTGGCCAACACAAAAGGTTGCTCGGCCAACTCCGCGAGGGTGACGCCTTCTTCATTGGACCGGCGCGCCAGAGGATGGCCACCCGGCAGCACCGCCATCCAGGCCTCACGCCCCAACAGAACCGCGTTGCGCGCAGGAGTCGGGTTCAACACCACGCCGACATCCACCAGCCCGGCACCGAGCAGCGTTTCTACTTCGTCGTCGCTGACTTCCAGCGCGACCACCTGAATGCCGGGATAAAGCCGATTGAACTGACGCAGCAGTGGCGGCAGCAACGTCGCCAGCACCATGGGGAAACTGGCCAGTCGTATCGTTCCACGTTGAATATCTTTGCCGGCATCGACGGTGCTGCGGATGTTTTCCAGCGCGCCGAGCATGGTTCGCGCGTGTTCGATGACCCGCAGTCCGATGGCAGTCGGCAGGGTCTGGCGATTTTCACGGCTGAACAGCTGGACGCCCAGAGTGTCTTCGATCAACGCCAATGCCTGACTGGCACCTGACTGAGTCATGCCGACCCGCTCCGCAGCACGGGTGATGTTGCCGGTATCCGCCACCGCCACCACCATTCTCCAGTGCATCAGGTTCATCATCGCAGTAGCTTTCCTTATGGCTGTTGTCTGAAAGATTAATTTTACCGAGGGCGCCGCGCACTATGACACTGGCGCAAATTCCCAACCAGAGCCCTGCCGATGAAGTTGTACTATGCCCCCCAAGCCTGCTCGCTGGCGCCGCACATTGTGTTGCGCGAACTGGATCTGCGATTCGAATTGGTCCGTGTCGACAACGCCACCAAGAAAACTTTTGATGGCGATGACTTCCTTGTGATCAACCCCAAGGGTTACGTCGCAGCGTTGCAATTGGATAACGGTCAGGTGCTGACCGAAGGCCCGGCGATCCTGCAATACCTGGCGGACCAGCGACCTGAGGCGAATCTGGCAGCCATGCCTGGGACATTCGAGCGGGTGCGGTTGCAAGAGTGGCTGAACTTCGTGTCGACGGAGATTCATGGTGGGCTGGGTTGGTTGTTCAGTTCGCAATTTCCGCAGGAGGTCAAAGCGCTGATCAAGGAGAAACTGTTCAAGCGTTTTGCCCTGTTAAACCAGACACTGGAGCAGCAGGATTTTTTGATGGGGGGCGGGTTCGGCGTTGCCGATGCGTATCTGTTTACGGTGCTGCGCTGGGCTCCGCTGTTTGCCATTGATTTGAATCAGTGGCCGGCGTTGGTGCGGTTTCAGGCGAGGGTTGATCAGCGGCCGGCAGTGAGAGCGGCACTGGCCGCTGAGTGAGTGTAGGTCTCAAGACCATCGCGAGCAGGCTCGCTCCCACAGGTTATCGCTATCCTGTAGGAGCGAGGCTTGCCCGCGAAAGCTGTCTATCGAGCACCGCAGAACTACAAACTAGCACTCACCTTGGTTGCCACCTCCCCCGGCACCCAGCCCTTCCACACCTGTGGCTGATCACGCAAAAACGCTTCCGCCACTTCACGCGGTTTCTGCCGTTTTTCGCTCATCTGCGCGAGGGTCTGGTTCAGCAGATCGATTGGCAAGTCGACCTTTTCGAAGAACGCCACCAGGTCGGGATACTGCGCCTTGAACGGTGCAGACACGCCAATCGCCAGGCTCGCCGGCATCGAGCGCGTCCCTTTGGGATTCGGGTTGTTGGCATCGGCCAGGGTCTTCCACGCTTCGGCATCGAACGGTGGTTCGTCGAGTTTCACCAGTTTGAAACGACCCAACAATGGCGTCGGCGACCAGTAGTAGAACAGCACGGGTTTACCACGCCGGATTGAAGAAGCCACCTCGGCGTCCAGTGCCGCGCCGGAGCCGGTACGGAAGTTGACGAAGCTGGCGGTCAGATCGTAGGCCTTGAGTTTCTGGCTGTTGACGATCTCCGAGGTCCAACCGGTCGGGCTGTTGAGGAAGCGCCCGCGAGTCGGGTCTTCAGGGTCGCGGAACACGTCTTTGTAGCGCGCCAGGTCGGCGACGGATTTCAGTTCCGGGGCCAGCGGCTTGATGCCGCGTTCCGGGTCGCCCTTGATCACATATTCCGGCACCCACCAGCCTTCGGTGGCGCCTTTCACCGTGTCGCCCAGACCAAACACTTTGCCTTCCGAGGAAGCCTTGACCCAGGCCGGACTACGCCCGGCCCACTCCTCGCCGATCACTTGAATGTCGTTCTTGGCCAACGCCGCTTCGAGGCTGACGGTGCTGCCGGGCAAGGTGTCGGTCGGGTAGCCGTAACCCTTCTCGACGATCAACCGCAGGATCTCGGTAATCAGGCTGCCGCTTTCCCAGGTGATGTCGCCAAAGTGGATCGGCGCGGTTTTTTCTGCCGCCGGTGCCTGGGCGGCCATCAGGCTCAGGGCCAGCAGCGAACTGCCGAGCAGGGTTTTGATCGATCTCATGCGGATCTCCGGGTGACGGGATTCAAGGGTTGATTGGCGCTGTGCTGGGCGCACAAGGCCTGGGAGCGGGTCATGTAGACGCTGACCGAGCGCTGGGAAATGCCCAGCTCGGCGGCAATTTGCGGGTAGGTCAAACCGTCAATGCGCGACAACAGGAAGGTCGCACGGACCTTGCCTGGCAGACGTTCAAGTGTCCGGTCGAGGCCCTGTAGCACTTGGGTCAGTTGCACCCGTTCTTCTGGCGACGGGGCTTGCGGGTGATCGTCGTGCTGCCACTGAGCGAGGTGTTGGCGCTCCAGATCGCGGCGGCGCCAAAGTTGATAGATCAACCGGCGGGCGATGGTGGTGAGCAAGGCACGCGGTTCGCGGATCGGGGTCAGGCCGGGTGATTCGAGCAGTTGCGCGAAGGTTTCGGCGGCGATGTCTTCGACGCTGGAACTGGTCCCCAGTTGCCGGCGCAACCGTGCGCACAGCCAGGGGTAATGGGCGCGGAATAATCCGCCCACATCGTTACGATGGGCAAGGTCGGTGCCGGACATAGAGGCTCCAAGGGTTAGGGGTCGCTGAATGTCCGGTGATCCGGTGACGCGATCCTAGCAAGGAGCCTTATTCATTAATAATACTTAAAATGCATTTTTATATTCGATTATGGAATTTAAGATTGATGCCGATCATGCGATTGCTTTCGCGGGCAAGCCTCGCTCCTACAGGGATCGGTGTACCTGTAGGAGCGAGGCTTGCCCGCGAATGTTCCGAAGTCAACGCAAGCGTCCAAATCCCAACGCCTCGGCTTCCTGCTGATAATCGAGAATGATTTGATAGTCGCTTTCAGTGGCCGGCAGCACCTCCTGAAGGCCGAGAATTTCAGCAACCTCAGGCAACTCCTGCAACGCCTGATTCATCACCTGTCGAAGCTGCTCAACCTGTTCATCAGTGGCGGCGGCAGTGGTGATGTAGGGCAAGGTCGGACTGAATGCACTGCGTACCACGACGCGCAGGCCGGCCACTTCGTCTTCGGCGTGTCGCGCCAGGTAGGCGAAGGTCACGCTGTCGATGGCGGCCAAGTCGGCTTTGTCTTCACGCAACCAGCGCAGGCTCTCGCGGTGGCTGCCGCTGATGCCGACGCTGGCGAAGAACCGCCCTTCTCGATGCAGCGGCGCCAGTCGGTGGCGCAACAGGTTCATGCCGCTGTTGGAGTCTTCGCCATTGATCACACCAAGGCTGTCGCGAAAGGCTGGCAAGGTCCGGCGCGGATCATCGGCGCGACTCAGCAGCAGGCTGCAATGGTTGCCGCCGGTGCTGTCGGGCAGCTCATAGCGAGGACGACCGACGACCCGAACCTGGCTGCGTAAGGCCGTCATCAGCGGGTAGCCGCAGGTTTGGGTCAGCAGCAAGTTCGGGGACAGCCACAGGTCCATCAGCGACACGCCGTCGGCGTTGCGGCGGGTGGCGCCCAGGTGTTCGAGGATTCGCGTCAGCCAGCGCTCGTTGGCCTCGCGGATCGGTTCGGGGGCGACGTACATCAATAATTCAGCGAAGTGTTCTGTCATCGAAATCTTCCAGTACACGAAAATCCCCTGTGGGAGCGGGCTTGCTCGCGAAGGGGCCATCACATCCAGCATTGATGTCGACTGACACTACGCCTTCGCGAGCAAGCCCACTCCCACAAGGGTTAGGTGTCGATCATAAAAAATCAGTGGAACGGGTGTTGCGGGCTGTCGATGGCCTTGACCGCATTCTCGCGCCACAACCGACCATAACCCTGCACCAGGAACCCGCCACTGCGCGCCAACCATTGTTCGCGGCGCGCGTGATAGGCACGGGGCAAGTCGTACCAGGGCAGGCTCGGCAAGTCGTGATGCACCAGGTGAAAGTTGAGGTTCAGGAATAACCAGCGCCACGGCCATGCCGCTTCATTGAGCACAGTGCGTTGCTCGGGTTGTGCATGCGGTCGGTGTTCATAGTAAGAGCGGATCATCGCAATCGAAAGCGCCGGCACGCTGATCAGCAACAGGTAATGCCACACGGGCAGCACGCTGAAGCGGGCGATGAACAGCAACATCAACAGGGTCAGCGCGCCGTGGGTCAGCCACATCAACCACGCCTGCAGCTCGCCCGATCTCAGGCGTTGCAGTTCCTCCCGGGCCAGCGCCAGCAACGCCAGCGGTGCACCGAGGGCGAAGCGTCCGAGCACGGTTTTGTTCAGCCAGTGCAGGCTTTGTTCGAACAACGAACTGCCCCGCCACTGCTCGGCGCTCAGGTAACGGCTTTCCGGATCGAGACCAGGGAGCGTCAGGTCTTCATCGCAGTGATGCAGCAAATGGCTGTCGCGATAAAGGGTGTAGGGATACCAGACGGCGAACGGTGCATAACCAAGGATTTTGTTCAGCGATGTCCAACGGGTGGGATGGCCGTGCAGCAGTTCGTGCTGCACGGACAGCCAAAGCACCACCAACGGAATCAACAGCAATGTGCTCCACCACAGCCCCAACCGCGCGCTGCCCAGCACAAGGCTGAACCAGCCGGCGTACACGCCGATCAGCAGCAACCAGGTCGGCCATTCGGTGCGGGCGGTCAGGCGTTGGCGCAGGGTGTCGATTTCTTCACGGTGGGCGCTATCGAAGTAATGGGGCATGGCGTTGCTCAGATCGGGGACCAGTCCCTCTCTGTGCAATGGCGCAGGGAAATCTTGCAGATTATTTGTTTATTTCAACAAGCCCCTGTAGGAGCTGTCGAGTAAAACGAGGCTGCGATCTTTTGATCTTGATCTTTTCGGGATCGCTGAAAAAAGCAAGATCAAAAGATCGCAGCCTCGTTTTTACTCGACAGCTCCTACAAGGGATATGGGTGTGGCTTGGCGCTTAGTGACCGAACACATCCACCTTCTTGGCCTTCTTGTCCGCACGCTTTTCATCGGCGGTTTTCGCCGGTTTTTTCTTTGCTGCTTTCTTTGAATCCATGCCTTTGGCCATGATACGTACTCCACTCATACGGGATGTGAGATCAGGTATACACCTATCCCCGCACGCGCGTTCTTTTATAATCGTGCGCCTTGCGTACCGACAGTCCAATCCTATGCCCAACACCCAATACACCTTGCTCGCCGAGCCTATGTGGCCCTTGATGAACAAGTTTTATCGTGCCCACCAATCGCCGATGAAAGCGGTCCGCGACGCTCAATTGTGGGTGGCCAGGCGCGACGAGATCATTGGCGCGCTGTGTTTGCGCCCGGTGGCGGACGGGCATTGGCTGACGGGTTTGTTTGTCGACCCTGCGTGTCGCGAACAAGGGATTGCCGCCGCGCTGATCGCCCAGGCAGTCAAGAATCTTGAAGGCCCGGTCTGGCTGTTTTGTCACCCGGACTTGCGCGGTTTTTATGAGCGCCGTGGCTTTGCCTTCGACCCGCCCTTGCCGTATGCATTGGCCGAGCGCCTGAGCCGATACGCCCGCAGCAAACCGATGATTGCCATGGGCTTAGAACCGTTGGTGAGGTCGACCGTCGATAATGTGTGATCGACCGGTGATACCTGCATGCTAGCCTCGGGGTCGACTTCGACTTCTCAGGATTTTTCATGAAACCTGCCCTTCTGGCTTTGACGCTCGCTACCTTGCTCAGCCCCACTTTCAGCCATGCCACCGACGCCCGACCCGTGTCTGCCGAGCAGTATGCCAACGTGCTGAAAGGCTCATGGCGAGCGCCGGAGAACGTGGCGCGCGATGGCTACCGTCATCCGCAGCAGTCGCTGCAGTTCTTTGGATTGGGGCCGCATCAGACGGTCATAGAAATCACGCCCGGCAACGGTTGGTACAGCGAACTGCTGGCACCGTTGCTCAAGGATCACGGGCAGTATGTCGCCGCCGTGCAGGCGCCGACGGTCAGTGAGTACGCGCGCAAGAACGAAGAAAAGCTCAAGGCGAAATTCGCCGCGGCGCCAGCGCAATACGCCAGTGCCCAGGTGTTGGAGTTCGACCCTAAAGCACCGGCGCTAGGCCAACCCGGTTCAGCGGACACCGTGCTGACCTTTCGCAACGTGCACAACTGGGTGCTGGCAGAAACGGCGCCGCTGATGTTCGAGGCGTTCTTCAAGGTGCTGAAACCGGGTGGCGTGCTCGGTGTGGTGGATCACCGGGCGAAGGACGGGGCGTCGCTGGACGACATCAAACACAGCGGCTACCTGACCACCGATTACGTGGTGAAACTGGCGACGGATGCGGGGTTCAAGCTTGAGCGACAGAGCGAGATCAATGCCAATCCGAAGGACACCAAGGATTACCCGGAAGGCGTCTGGACGTTGCCACCGGCGTTGACGTTGGGGGATAAGGATCGGGTGAAGTATGTGGCGATCGGCGAGTCGGACCGGATGACGTTGCGGTTCGTTAAACCCGCCAAGTGATGCACTAAAGACCCATGGAGATCAAATGTGGGAGCGGGCTTGCTCGCGAAGGCGGAGTGTCAGTCGACTGCGATGTTGACTGACACTCCGCCTTCGCGAGCAAGCCCGCTCCCACATTAGGTTTGTGGTGGTTTCAAGGATTCAGTCAGTCGTCCGCGTTGGGATCAAGGTCCGGGAACATCACTTCGGTGAACCCGAACTTGCTGAAATCAGTGATGCGCGACGGGTACAGCCGGCCGATCAGGTGATCGCATTCATGTTGCACCACCCGCGCATGGAACCCCTCGGCAATACGCACGATCGGATTGCCCTTGGGATCGAAACCTTCATAACGAATCTGCTGATAGCGATCCACCGCGCCGCGCAGGCCGGGCACTGACAGGCAACCTTCAAAACCTTCTTCCAGCGTCGGGCTCAGCGGTGTGATCAGCGGGTTGATCAGGATGGTCTGCGGCACCGCTTCGGCGTCCGGGTAGCGCTCGCTGTGCTCGAAACCGAAGATCACCAATTGCAGGTCGACGCCGATCTGCGGCGCGGCCAGGCCGACGCCACCGACGCTTTCCATGGTCTGGAACATGTCGTCAATCAGTTGCCACAATTCAGGGCTGTCGAACATCTCGGCAGGCACCGGCGGCGCAATGCGCAGCAGGCGTTCATCGCCCATTTTCAGAATTTCACGGATCATTTTATGACTTCGTCAGTGGGCGGCTTGATCGAGTGGTCCCGACCCAGTCCGGAAACATGTTGTTTAGGTTCGTGATCGAGCTCGCCGGGGACTTTTTCGCCATCATTCTTGCCTTCGGTCGACATGTGCTCGATCACCGCATTCATTTCGGCGCCGAGCAGCAGCACCGCGGCGGAAATGTAGAAGTACAGCAACAGCACGATGATCGCGCCGATACTGCCATACATGGCGTTGTAGTTGGCGAACTCCTTGACGTACAGACCGAAGCCCAGCGACGCGATGATCCACACCACCACTGCCAGCACCGAGCCTGGGGTGATAAAGCGAAACTCCTGTTTGACGTCGGGCATGACGTAATAAATCAGCGCCACCGCCATCATCAACAGAATCACCACCACCGGCCAACGGACGATGGTCCAGAGCGTCACGATGAAGTCTTCAAGGCCGACTTGCGAGGCGATCCACTCCATCACCTGCGGCCCGAGCACCATCAGCGCGGCGGCGATCAGCAGCATGCCGGCGATGCCGACGGTGTAGATGATCGACAGCGGAAAGCGCTTCCACGCCGGCCGGCCCTCGACCACGTCGTAGGCCGCGTTCATCGCGCTCATCATCAGCCGCACACCGGCGGACGCCGTCCACAGGGCGATCACGATACCCACCGACAGCAAGCCACCCTTGGATTGCTGAAGCTGGTCGATCACCGGGTTAACCTGCTCCAGCGCCTGGGGCGGCAGGACCAGTTCCGATTGCAGGCGCAGCCAGGAGAAGAAGTCCGGCAGGTGCAGGAAACCGATCAAGGCAATCAGGAAGAGAATGAAGGGAAACAGCGAAAACAGCATTTGATAGGCCAGCGCCGAGGCATAGGTCGACATCTCGTCGTCGACGAACTCGGTGACCGTGCGCATCATCACACGGTGGATGGACAAGCCTTTCATGTGTGGGAAAAACATTAGCGTCTCCTTTCGCCGCAAAATTTGGTCGAAGTCGGGGCGACTCAGGGGCCGTTTTCTACATCAAAGTAGCGTACTTGGCGACTTTGAAACAATTTCCTTGCGCAAGTTCAGGCTGACACAAAAACGGCCATCCGTGGATGGCCGTCTCTTGTTCTCTTCAAAGGCCGGATCAAGCCTTGTCGACGCCTTTCTTGATCGCGTCCTTGGCTTTGCCGACCGCTTGCTGGGCTTCGCCTTTCTTTTCCTGCACCACGCCTTCGGCGCGCATTTTGTCGTTACCGGTGGCCTTGCCGACACCTTGCTTGACGTTGCCGGCGGCTTCGTTGGCCATGCCTTTTACTTTATCGCCAGTGCTGCTCATGGTGTTTCTCCTGTGAACAAATCAATGAGAAAAGTCGTTACACAAGGATTGACCGGAGGGGTTTGCACGGAGTTTCATTTATTTTCAGCAGGACATTTCATCGATCACCGCAGGTTGGGCTTTATGTTTGCCGACCAACCCCCGAGAATGCGCAACGTATTCAGGCCATGGCGCTGAAGATCCAATCCCGTAGGAATGTTATGAAACTCGATAAAAAGCAGGCCATTGCCCGCAGAAACCAGGAACTCGGCGGTGCTGTGCTTGGCGTCAACAACTGCCATTTCACCGAATTGAACCGCAACCGCAACATCTGGTGGTTCGATATCCCTGTCGCACGCCTGGCCGTTGGTCAGTACGAGTGGGTTCACCTGCTGATGCACACGCCGGAAACCGACGAACTGCTGCACCTGAAAGTGCCGACGGTGTTCCTGCGCGAGAAACTTGAAGGCCTGGTGGTGCGCAATGAAGGCAAGCGCAAAGCAGCGTTGAGCCTGGAATTGAGCGCGGATAAGGATTCGTACCTGCAGGACATGCGTCCGGCGGGCACCAACGTCAATTTCGCGCAGTTCCGTCTTTAACAGCAAAAGCTTCGCGAGCAAGCCCGCTCCCACATTTAATCGAGTTCCTCAAGCAGGAATGCAATCAAATGTGGGAGCGGGCTTGCTCGCGAAGGCGGCCTGACAGTCACTAAAGATTTCCCGCTGCCAACAAAAAGCCCCGCATCTGCGGGGCTTTTGTTTAGGCGCCTACTTTCTTCACGCCAAGTTTCTTCAGTTCCTCATCGCGCAGTTCGCGACGCAGGATCTTGCCGACGTTGGTGGTCGGCAGGGCATCGCGGAACTCCACGGAACGCGGCACCTTGTAGCCGGTGACGTTGGCGCGCATGTGCTCCATCACCTGTTCCTTGGTCAGCGTGACGCCTGGTTTGGCGACGATGAAGATCTTGATCGCCTCGCCCGATTTCTCGTCCGGCACGCCGATGGCGGCGCATTGCAGCACGCCCGGCAGGGTCGCCAGCACGTCTTCGAGCTCGTTCGGGTACACGTTGAAACCAGAGACCAGGATCATGTCTTTCTTGCGATCGACAATGCGCATGTAGCCATCAGGCTGGATCAGCGCGATGTCACCGGTCTTCAACCAGCCTTCGCTGTCGAGGATTTCATCGGTGGCTTCCTGGCGTTGCCAGTAGCCCTTCATCACCTGCGGACCTTTCACACACAGCTCGCCGATTTCGCCCATCGGCTGCTCAACGCCGGCATCGTCGATGACCTTGCACAGGGTCGAAGGAACCGGGATACCGATGGTGCCGATCTGGATGTTCTGGATCGGATTGACCGTCGCCACCGGGCTGGTTTCGGTCATGCCGTAACCTTCACAAATGGAGCAACCAGTGACCGCTTTCCAGCGCTCGGCCGCCGCCAGTTGCAGGGCCATGCCGCCGGACAAGGTGATTTTCAGGGCGGAGAAATCCAGCTTGCGGAACCCTTCGTTATTGCACAGGGCCACGAACAGCGTGTTCAGGCCGACGAAACCGCTGAACTTCCACTTCGACAGTTCCTTGACCATCGCCGTCAGGTCGCGCGGGTTGCTGATCAGGATGTTGTGGTTGCCGATCAGCATCATCGCCATGCAATGAAAGGTGAACGCATAGATGTGGTACAGCGGCAGCGGCGTGATCAGGATCTCGCAACCTTCGTTGAGGTTGGAGCCCATCAGCGCCTTGCACTGCAACATGTTCGCCACCAGGTTGCGGTGGGTCAGCATTGCGCCCTTGGCCACGCCGGTGGTGCCGCCGGTGTATTGCAGCACTGCGACGTCACTGCTCGCCGGGTTGGCTTCAGCCACTGGCTGGCCATGGCCCTTGCTCAGCACGTCGTTGAACTTGATGGCCTTGGGCAAGTGATACGCCGGGACCATCTTCTTCACGTACTTGATGACGCTGTTGACCAGCAGGCGCTTGAGCGGCGGCAGCAGGTCGGCCACTTCAGTGACGATCACGTGCTTGACGCCGGTTTTCGGCACGACGGTCTGCGCCAGATGCGCCATGTTGGCCAGGCAGACCAGAGCTTTGGCACCGGAGTCGTTGAATTGGTGTTCCATTTCCCGCGCGGTGTACAGCGGGTTGGTGTTGACCACGATCAGCCCGGCGCGGATGGCCCCGAAGACGGCGACCGGGTACTGCAACACGTTGGGCAGTTGCACGGCGATTCGATCGCCCGGCTTCAAATCGGTATGCTGTTGCAGGTAAGCGGCAAAGGCACCGGACAATTCGTACAGTTCACCGTAGGTGATTGTCTTGCCCAGGTTGCTGAATGCCGGCTTGTTGGCAAAGCGTTGGCAGGACTGCTTCAACACCGCCTGAATATTCGGATACTCGTCTGGATTGATGTCGGCAGCAATCCCGGCAGGGTACTTATCCTTCCAAAAGTCTTCGATCATGGAAGCCCACTCCTCAGCAACGCGAATTCATCACCGCATTTGATGCGATTATTATTGGTGTGTGTTTTTGGTGTCTATTTGTTGGTGAGTCTGGCTTTTTTCTAAGGCCGAGAAGTCACAAGCGCGCCGAGAGTAGCAGCTTTGCCAAGGGTCGACTAGAGCCAAAAACCGCCTCTACAGTCACGATTTTGACTCTTGATTATCAAATAGTCATTTTTAGAGTAAAGATTCTATAAGGCCTTGAGAGCCTCTGAATCCGGGGCTTTTCAGTACCCCAAAAGCTTCGCGGGCAAGCTTCGCTCCTACAGGTTTGATGTCGGTCACACCGAACCTGTAGGAGCGAGGCTTGCCCGCGAACCGCGCGAAGCGCGGCCATTCACCACTCAAGCAATATCGCGCAACTCCCGCCGCAAGATCTTGCCCACCGGCGTCATCGGCAACGACTCACGCAGCACGATGTGCTTAGGCACTTTGTACGCCGTGAAGTTTTCCTTGCAGTAAGCCTTCAACTCTTCAAGGCTGACCCCCGATTCACGGGCCACCACAAACAGCTTCACCGCCTCCCCCGAACGCTCGTCCGGTACGCCGATCACCGCGCAGTTGGCGACTTTCGGGTGAGCCATCACCACGTCTTCGATCTCGTTCGGGTACACGTTGAAACCCGAGACGATGATCATGTCCTTCTTGCGATCGACGATGCGCACAAACCCGTCCGGGTCGATCACCGCGATGTCGCCCGACTTGAACCAGCCCTCGGCATCCAGCACTTCGTGGGTGGCTTCGGGTTTCTGCCAGTAGCCCTTCATGATCTGCGGGCCCTTGATGCACAGTTCGCCGCGCTCGCCCAACGGCTGCTCGACGCCCTCGTCATTGATGACTTTCAGCGTGGTGCCCGGCACCGGCAAGCCGACCGTGCCGAGGCGCGACTTGTCGCCGTACGGGTTGGTGCAGGCCACCGGCGAGGTTTCGGTCAGGCCGTAACCTTCGGTGATGCGGCACCCGGTGAGCTGTTCCCAGCGCTCGGCGGTAGCCTTGACCAGCGCGGTGCCGCCGGAGTTGGTGAGTTTGAGGCTGGAGAAATCCAGGGTCTTGAAATCCGGGTGATCCATCAGCGCGACAAATAGTGTGTTGAGCCCGAGCAACGCCGAGAAGCGCCAGTTTTTCAGCTCCTTGATGAAGCCCTTGATGTCCCGTGGATTGGTGATCAGTACGTTGTGATTGCCCGACACCATCATGCACATGCAGTTCGCGGTGAAGGCATAGATGTGGTACAGCGGCAGCGGCGCGATCATCACCTCCTGCCCTTCGCGCAACAGTGGCTGACCGTCATTGCCCGACTGCTCCAGGCACGCCCGCACCTGCTGCATGTTGGCTACCAGGTTGCCATGGGTCAGCATCGCGCCCTTGGCCAGGCCGGTGGTGCCGCCGGTGTATTGCAGCACGGCGATGTCGCCAAGACTGGCGTTCAGCGGCTTGATTCCCAGGCCCCGACCCAGACGCAGCGCACTCTTGAAGGAAATGGCCTGCGGCAAGTTATAGGCCGGCACCATCTTCTTGACCTTGCTCACCATCGTGTTGACCAGCCAGCCCTTGGCGCCGGGCATCAAGTCGCCCATCTTCGCTTCGATCAGGTACTGGATGTCGGTATCGGGGAGCACTTCCTGGACCTTCGCCCCGAACATGTTCAGGTAGATCAGCGCCCGGGCACCGGAATCCTTGAACTGATGACGCATCTCCCGCGCGGTATACAGCGGGTTGGTGTTGACCACGATCAGCCCGGCGCGCAAGGCACCGAACACGGCAATCGGGTAATGCAGGATGTTGGGCATCTGCACCGCAATGCGATCCCCCGGCACCAGGTCGGTGTGGGCTTGCAGGTAGCCGGCGAACGCTGCGCTGTAGCGTTCCAGTTCGGCGTAGGTCAGGGTTACGCCCATGTTGCTGAATGCCGGGCGGTCAGCAAATTTCTTGCAGGAACGCTCGAACACCTCGATCACCGACTTATAGGCCCCTTGATCGATGTCCAGGGGCACGCCGGCCGGGCGTTTGTCATTCCAGAAATCAGGTTGCATTGTTCTTGTCCTCTTTACCTGAACCTATCCGGGGCCGCTTTTCTGCCCTTTCTCTCTTATCCCTCAAAAAGCAGAAACAGCGAAAAGCGGAGCTTCACGGACACTAGCAGCTATGGCGAATCAGGCAAATATGCCAAAGGCCGTCATTGATCGTGTGAATCTTCCTGCCGTGGCGTGGCCTGATCAGACGGCAAGCGAAGGATGCGCTATACAATGCTGCTAGCCCGTGCCCACGCATGCAAAGGAACCGCCATGATCCACGACACTTTCTGGCTGACCGCGAGTGACCGCAGCCGCCTCTTCGTCAACCAGTGGCTGCCCGAGCCGCCTTTAAAAGCAGTGATCCTGTTGGCGCACGGTATGGCGGAACACACTGGCCGCTACGCCCGGCTGGCGGAAAAACTCTGTGATCAGGGCTATGGCGTCTACGCGCCAGACCTGCGCGGACATGGCAAAACTGCCGAAAACGGGACACTGGGCCATTTCGCCGACGACGATGGCTGGTGCAAGGTGGTGGGCGACCTGGCGAGCCTCAACCAGCACATCGGTCAACAGCATCCCGGCGTGCCGATTGTGCTGCTCGGCCACAGCATGGGCAGCTACATCGCCCAGGCGTATCTGCTGCACCACAGCGCCAGCCTGCATGGTGCGGTGCTCAGCGGTTCGAACTTCCAGCCCGTAGCGCTTTATCGCGCGGCGCGGCAGATCGCCCGTCTGGAAAAATTGCGTCAGGGCCCCAAGGGTCGTAGCGCGCTGATCGAATGGTTGTCGTTCGGCTCGTTCAACAAGCAATTCAAGCCTGCGCGCACGCGGTTTGACTGGCTCAGCCGTGATCCGGCGGAGGTCGATCTGTACGCCAATGACCCGCTTTGCGGCTTTCGCTGCACCAATCAGCTGTGGATCGATTTGCTCGGCGGCTTGCAGCAAATCAGCAAAGCGTCCAATCTCGCTCAGATCGATCCGGGCCTGCCGCTGCTGGTGATCGGCGGTGAATGTGATCCGGTGAGCGAAGGCAAACGTCTGAAAGATCTGGCCCATGCGTTGCGCGCGGCCGGCAGCCAGCACCTGCAACTGACTATTTACCCGCAGGCACGGCATGAATTGTTCAACGAGAGCAATCGCGATGAAGTGATCAATGACGTGTTGAACTGGATCGCCCAGGCGCTGAGCCACCGTCGGCCACCCAGATCGGAATAGTTTTTTTGTGAATTTATTTATTCGTGACAGGAATTGAAACAGATGACCCAGGTTACCAACACCCCTTACGAAGCCCTCGAAGTCGGCCAGACCGCCAGCTATAGCAAAACGGTCGAAGAGCGCGACATTCAGTTGTTCGCCGCGATGTCCGGCGATCACAACCCGGTACACCTGGACGCAGAATTCGCCGCGGGCACCATGTTCAAGGAGCGCATCGCTCACGGCATGTTCAGCGGCGCACTGATCAGTGCAGCGGTGGCTTGCGAGCTGCCTGGGCCGGGGACGATCTATATCGGCCAGCAGATGAGCTTTCAAAAGCCGGTGAAGATCGGCGACACCTTGACGGTGCGGCTGGAGATTCTCGAGAAACTGCCGAAGTTTCGCGTGCGGATTGCCACCCGAGTGTTCAATCAGCGCGATGAGTTGGTGGTGGATGGCGAGGCGGAGATTCTGGCGCCGCGCAAGCAACAGACGGTGACTTTGCCGACATTGCCTGCGATCAGCATTGGCTGATTGGCTTAGAAGATCGCAGCCTCGTTTCTCTCGACAGCTCCTACAGGGTTTTGCGCACACCTGTAGGAGCTGTCGAGTAAAACGAGGCTGCGATCTCTTGATCTCAAGGCGCTTCCTGCACCTGCACACTCGCGGTCATCCCCGAACTCAAATTCATCCCTTCTGGCACGTTGTCGAGCTTGATCCGCACCGGAATCCGCTGCGCCAGCCTCACCCAGTTAAACGTCGGCTCCACCTCCGCCAGCAGCTGCCCATCCGGCGTGGTGTTGCGGTCGGTAATCCCGCGGCTGATGCTTTCGACATGCCCCTGCAACGCCTCGCCGGCGCTCATCAACCAGACCTTGACCGGGTCGCCGACGCGAATCCGTGGCAGTTTGGTTTCTTCGAAATAGGCCTGCACATAGAAGGTCGAATCATCAATCAACGCCATCACCGATTGGCCGGCATTCACGTAGTTGCCTTCAGCCAGGCGCAGGTTGGTGATGTGCCCATTGCGCGGCGCGTGGACCTGGCTGCGGGCCAGGTTGAGCTCCGCGACCTTGGCTTCGGCCTGGGCTTCACGCAGTTCACCCCGAGCGATGCCGGCGTTGATCTGCGCGTTCTCCCGCAGTTCGGCGCTGATCGCTTGCGGCCCGAGACTGGCGCGGCGACTGGCTTCGCGCTCACGCAGATTGAGCTGTTGCTGGCGCGTCTCGACCACCGCTTTCGCCTTCTCCAGCGCGGCAACGAAGCGATCTCGATCGATGCTCAGCAACAGGTCGCCGACCTTGACCGGCTGGTTGTCGAAGGCCTTGAGTTCACGCACCCAGCCCGACACGTCCGGGGCGATGACCACCACATCGGCGCGGATCCGCGCGTCGCGGGTCCAGGGCGTCAACATGTAGTACTGCCATAAATGGAAACCGGCAAAAATCGCCACCGCCACCAGGCACAGGGTTACCGCGACACGTACGGGTGTACGCATGTTCAACTCCTTTATAAAGGTCCAAGGACGACGGTGATCACGGTCAATACACAGACGTACAAGGCGCAATCAAATAGCGCTTCGTGCCAGATCCAGCGACCGGCCGGTGTCAGGCGCAACAGCAGGCGCAAAGCACCGGTGACCAGCAGCGCCAGCAACACATAAATCAAAAACGGACTGAGCAGCACGCCACCCACTGACCACTCACGCAAGCCCATGGCTTTCCTCCTGCTGACGACACCAGGCACGCCAACTGTTTTGCAATTGCAGCACCGCACCTTGGGCTAGTTTCACCGCGTCGCTGGGCGGCAGCGCGTACAAGGTCTTGAGCAATTCTTCGCTCGGTTGCGCCAACGCCTCGGCGCGGCTGCCGGCCGGGCCTTGCTCCAGGACCTTTTCCAGTTGCTCCAGATAGCGCCGTTGCGCCGCGCTGACCGGTGCCTGTGCCACGGCGAGGCTCAAGCGCAGATGCAGCAATTCGTCGCCGATATCCAGGCCGAGCAAACCGTCGTCCCAGCGGCTGCGCGCCGGTTCCGGCAGTTCAGGATAGTGCCGCGCCAGTTGCAGCAAGCGATCGGCCATGCGCCCACCGAACCAGCTTTCGGCACCGCGCAGGTTGCGTCGGGTCAGGCGCACCAGATCGTGGAGCGTGGCCGCCAACAACCGTCGGCCGTGCCACGTCGGATTTCGCAGGATCAGCAGATGAAACGCCAGCACCGCTGCACCGACCCCGACGATCATGGCTTGAGCGCTGTTGAAGAACGTCGCGACATCGAATTTCATCGTGTTGAGCGGCGCGACCAGGACAATGAAGTGCAGACAGAACGAAGTGGCCGTGGCGCCGATCTGTGGCTTGGCCATGCCCAGCGCTCCGAGGAACAGCGGCACGCCCATGCCCATGCACAGCAAGGCAAAACCGCTCCATTGCGGCAGCAGAATCTGCCCGACAAAAAACGCCGTCGGCACGGCCAGAAAAATCCCGCGCATAAAACTCATGCCGATTTGCGCACCGTTCTCGCGGCTGGCAAACAGGCTGCAGACCACACACGTCAACACCAGCGCACCCGATGCAGCAGGCCATGCCGTCGCCAACCAGAAACACGAGACCACCAGAAAGGCCAATGCACTGCGCGCACCGAACACCAGCGCCAATGATAGGTCTCGGTGAGGGGTCAAGGTGCGCGGCGGATCGACCGTTTCCTTGCCCTCCTCGACCGCTTTCAACGCCGCATTCGCCGCCATGGCGGTATCCATCAGCAAGGTGAAACGGACCAGGCAATAACTCTGCGCGGAGCTGATTTGCGGAGCATGCGAGGCGTCGAGCAATCGTGGCCGTAACGCTTGCAGGGTCGAGGTATCGGCGCTGACCAGCGCCTCCTGAACCTCGACCATCCAGTGCAGCAATTGCTTGGATTCCTGGGGTTCCAACTGCTTCCACTGACGGCGCACCGAACGGGCGATGCGCAGCAGCATCAACAGTTTCTGACTCAGGCCGCTGATCGCACGCGCACGCTGCCGACCGAGGCCGCCTTCGAACCAGGCGTGCTCGCGCTGGGCATCCACCGCGACAATTCTGCCGAGAATTTCCAACAGGCCTCTGCGCGCCTGACCATCGCCGGCCAGGGTCGCGCGCGCGGCATTCATCCCGCTTTGCCAGGCGGCTCGCGCCTGATCCGCCAGTTGCCGTTCGACGCGCATCGGCCACAGCAACGCACTGGCGGCGGTGGCGCAGAGAATGCCCAGGCAGATTTCCGTGCAACGCGCCACGGCCTGATCGAACACCGTCAGCGGATGGGTAATGGCCGGCAGCGCGATGATCGCCACCGTGTAACCGGCCAGCACAAATGAATACGACCAAGCGCTGCGCAGCAAGGTCGAACTCGCCGTACACAGCCCGAGCCACAGCGCCAAGGCCAACAGGAACAACCAGGGCGTCTGAGCGAACAAGCCCATGAACACCACCGACATGATCGTCCCGACCAGCGTCCCCAACAGCCGCGCCAGGCCTTTTTGCACCACCATTCCGGACAAGGGCTGGGCAACGATGAACGCGGTCATCAAGGCCCAGGCCGGTTGCTCCAGGCCCCAGCGCAACGCCAGCCACAGCGCCAGGCCTCCGCCGATCAAGGTCTTGATCGCGAACTGCAAGGCGCGGCGGTCAGGCGCGAATAAAGCCTGCAAAGTGATAGGCACGTAGAGGACTCTTGGGAAGACGATTTAACGATAGACCGCTTCGGTTGATTCACTTGAAAAACAAATTATTAGCTAGCTATCTATACCCCGTCCAGCGCTAATTCCCAGGCACAAAAAAACGCCAGACTGGCTGGCGTTTTTGACAGGCTTTGCGCGCTTACGAGCGTGCGCGAGCCTGGTTACGCAAGGCTTTTACCTGATCGTGATTGCGCTGTACGCCGTGGTACTGACGCTCAACCAGGTCACGAATGCCCACCAGGTTGTGCTTGTTGATTTTTTCCATGGCTTCTTTGTAAGCCTTCAGCGCATGATCTTCACCACGTTCGGCTTCGTTCAGCACGGCTTCTTCATCCTTGCCGGTGAACATCGCTTTCACGTCCACCCAGCGACGGTGCAGGTCACCGCTGACACTGGTGGAGGTTTCCGGATCACCGCCCAACGAGCGCACTGCCGCTTGCAGTTCGGAGGCCGCGGTGGCGCAGTCGGCGGAACGCTGAATGAACAGCGTTTTGAGCTCTGGATGTTTGATGTCTTCAGCGCACGTCTTGAACCCTTCCTGACCGTCTTTGCTGGTTTCAATCAGGTCGTTGAGTACAGAGATCGCTTCTTTATTCATGTCGGTCATTTTCAATTCCTCGCGGGTTGATGAAAGATGCATTAGCTATTGCACCCTGCATGCCAGCTTCGAATTGATTAATTATTCTTTATATTTCAACAAGTTAACTTTTCACCAAAAATCTGTATCCGCTTTTTTTGCATGATCTGTCATTTGGCCTGCATGCAGAATGCCTGTATTTTCCAGACTGTTTGAATCAAGACGACTGATTGATGAACCCTGAAAAGCTCGAACTGCTGATAACCCGTGAAATGCCTTTCGGCAAATACAAGGGCCGAATCATTGCCGACCTGCCCGGCCAATACCTGAACTGGTTCGCCCGGGAAGGTTTCCCCCACGGCGAACTCGGCGGCCTGCTGGCCCTGATGCAGGAAATCGATCACAACGGCCTGTCGGAGTTGCTCGAACCGCTGCGCGCCAAACACGGCAAACCTGCCCCTCGCCACTAATCCTGACTGAGTAACCCATGCCCGATAACACTCGCCGCGCCCGTGATGAAGCCTTTTGGCTGACCTTTGCCGATCGTTATGCTGTTGAACCTGGCCCGGTGAATCTGGAAAACGGTTACTTCGGACGCATGTCCCGAACGGTGGTCGAGGAGTATCAGCGCAACATCGAACTCATCAATCGCAGTAACTCGGTGCATGTGCGGCAGCAATTCGAGGTGATTGAAGGCTTGGATATTCGCGCGCAGCTCGCCGAGTTGATGGGCGTACCCGCCGGCAGCATCGCCCTGACTCGCAATGCTTCGGACGGTTTGCAATCGCTGATCCGCAACTACAACCGTCTGCAGCCGGGCGACCAAGTGCTGATCTGCGACCTGGAATACGACACCGTCAAAGGTGCCATGCGCTGGCTCGCGCGCCATCGTGGCGTGGAAGTGATCGAGATCGAACACGCGCACCCCGCCACGTTCGACAGCTTGCTGGCCACTTACCGTGAAGCCTTCGTGCGTTATCCGCGACTCAAACTGATGGCCCTGACCCACGTCACTCATCGCACCGGGCTGGTGATGCCGGTACAGGCCATTGCCGCGATCGCCAAGGAGCATGGCGTCGACGTGATCCTCGACGGCGCCCACGCGCTTGGCCAACTGGAGTTCAATCTCGACAAACTGGGCATCGCCTTTGCCGGGTACAACCTGCATAAGTGGATCGGTGCGCCGCTGACGCTGGGCTTCATGTACATCGCCCAGGAACGCCTGGCCGACATCGACCCGGACATGGGCGAGATGCATTTTCCGCTCTACGATATTCGCGCCCGCACGCCCTATAGCACGCCGAACATCCCGGCACTGCTGACCCTGCCGCTGGTGTTCGAGGAGCACTGCGCGATGGGGGGTTCTGCCGCCAAGGGCGCTCGGCTCAATTACCTGCGCAACCTGTGGGTGCGCGCGGTGCGCGAGTTGCCGGGCATCGAAGTCCTGACACCGGATGACCCGCGCCTGTATTGCGGTATCACCTCGTTGCGCTTCACCCGGCATGCCGATCAACAGGCAATGGCCGAGCGATTGCTCAACGACTACAACCTGTTCACCGTGGTGCGCAGTGGTGCGGCGTGTGGTCCGTGCATCCGCATCACGCCCGGGCTCACCACCACCGCAGCCGACATGCGCTTGCTGGCCAAGGCACTGACCGAACTGCGCTGACGTCACACGGTGTACTTGTCGAAATCCTCAGGCTTGATTTGTGTCGACACCGCAAACGTGTCGACACCGATGGTTGTGTAGCCAAAAAAACCGTCTTCATTCGAGTCGCGGCCGAGGGTGTGAACCTTCAGGATCGAGGCTTCGCCGCCCATGGTTTCATAGAAATAATCCTCTTCGTTCGTCAACGCCGAGACGGCTCGACCGCGATACTCCCGGGCATTAAGCACCGCGCGCGAGGCGACGCCAGGGAGGTACAGCTGACCGACCCAGGCGACGTGTCGCTCTTGCAGGTAGTTGTTGCCGCCCGTGATGCGCACGGCGACGTGAATGTGCAGCGCGCGGCCGGCATAGAACCCCGGATAGATCGTGGTGAAACGCACGATGCCTTTCTTGTCGGTGAACTGCCCACCGCGCAGGTAAGTGTCGTCGTCGGTGCGCGGGATCGAGCCGATGTCACCGACATCGGCCTCTATGTCCGGATTGACCTTGCTCCAGCCTGAATACGCCCCGCGCGCATTGCAATGCCAGATATCCACCAACGCATCCGTCACCGGATGACCGGTCATGGCATCGACGATCCCCAGCCGTAACACCAAGGGAATACCTTCGGCGCCTTCGCTGATGTTTCTTCTGATGAGTTTGGGGTTTCGGAAATACGGGCCGGCGATTTGTTCCGGGGACAGCTGGTAAATCGGTGGTGTGGGTGCAACTGAGGTGATGTCGTCCATGACGTTCTCTCTTCCATAAGATGAACGCAGGCTAGCACTGGCCGACCATTGGGATGCGGTAACTATGTATCGCATGATGTCCTGTAGGAGCGAGGCTTGCCCGCGAAGACGGTGTGTCAGGTGACATAGATGTTGAAAGTCCCGCCGTCTTCGCGGGCAAGCCTCGCTCCTACAGGTTCTTTGTTTAGGGCAAAAAAAAACGGTGCACCGACCAAGCGCACCGTAAAGCCGTAGAACACACAACGAAGTGTTTGGTAGAAGCCGATCAGTCCAGCAGCGCCAATGCCTCGGCGGTGCATTCCTGGATGCGGGCCCAGTCGCCGTTCTTGATCCATTCCGGATCAAGCATCCAGCTCCCGCCCACGCACATCACGTTTTTCAACGCCATGTAGCTCTTGATGTTGGCCGGGCTGACGCCGCCAGTCGGGCAGAATTTCACTTCGCCGAACGGGCCACCCAACGCCTTGATGGCCGCAACGCCGCCGCTGACTTCCGCCGGGAACAGCTTGAAGCGGCGATAACCCAGGCCGTAGCCTTCCATGATGCCCGAGGCGTTGCTGATGCCTGGCAACAGCGGAATCGGGCTGTCGACGCTGGCTTCGAGCAGGTCACGGGTGATGCCCGGCGTGACGATGAACTGCGAGCCCGCAGCTTCGGCGGCGGCCAGCATGTTGCGATCGAGCACGGTGCCAGCACCGGTCACCAGTTCCGGACGCTGCTCGCGCAGAATCTGGATGGCCTTGAGGCCGAATTGCGAACGCAGGGTCACTTCCAGGGCGGTCAGGCCACCGGCCGCGAGGGCATCGGCCAGCGGCAGGACGTCCTGTTCGCGAGCGATGGTGATCACCGGCAGAATCCGCGCCTTGGCGCAGAGGCTGTCGATCAGGGCAACTTTATCCGCCATGGATACGGTCGGGGAGGTGTTTTTCATAGCGGCTGTTCCTTGGCTCATGGGCACCAGTAAATCTCTAACGTAGGTTGCAGAAACGCGCGAATCGGCATGGCGGCGACATCGTCACCGGCCAATGCGGCACTCAAAGTGGTCAGTTTGGACTGACCGGAAATCGACAGAACGGTGGTCTTGGCCGAAGCCAGCAGCGCACGACTCATGGTCAGGCGCTGATGCGGCACGGTCGGCGCCAGCATTGGGTAGCAACGGCGTGTGCCGTCGACTTTCAAGGCGTCACTCAGGTTTGGACTGTTCGGGAACAACGAGGCGGTGTGCCCGTCGTCGCCCATGCCCAGCACCAGCACGTCGATCGCCGGCAATTCGGCGAGCAAACGGTCAGCCTGCTCGGCCGCTTGTTCCAGGCTGGTACTGGCGCTGTAGAGGCTGAGGAACTGCGCCTTGGCCGCCGGGCCCTGCAACAGGTAACGCTTGAGCAAACCGGCATTGCTGTCGGCGTGCTCGACCGGTACCCAGCGCTCGTCGGCCAGGGTCACGACCACCTTGGACCAGTCGAGTTTCTGCTTGCCCAGGTTCTGGAAAAATGCCACCGGGCTGCGTCCACCGGAGACCACCAGCGTCGCGGTACCGCGCGCGTCGATGGCGTCACTCAGTTGCTTGGCCACCTTCAGCGCCAAACCATCGGCCAGCAGCACCGGGCTCTTGAACTCATGGGCGCTGACGCCCTGAGGCAGTTTCAATTCAGATATCGCCATACCACGACCTCCCATCCCGCGTGATCAGTGCAATGGAACTCATCGGTCCCCAGGAGCCAGCCGCGTACGGCTTGGGCGCATCACCGGATTTTTTCCACCCGGCGATCAACTGGTCGCACCACTTCCACGCGGCTTCGATTTCATCTTTACGGACAAACAGGTTCTGATTGCCGCGCATCACTTCCAGTAACAACCGTTCGTAGGCATCGGGAATCCGTGCGCTGCGCCAGGTGTCGGAAAAATTCAGCTGCAACGGACCGCTGCGCAGCTGCATGCCCTTGTCCAGGCCTTGTTCTTTGGTCATCACACGCAAGGAAATGCCTTCGTCCGGTTGCAGGCGGATAATCAGCTTGTTGCTGATTTGCAGGCGCTGCTCGGGGGCGAAGATGTAGTGCGACGGTTCCTTGAAGTGGATGACGATCTGCGACAGCTTCTGCGGCATGCGCTTGCCGGTACGCAGGTAAAACGGCACGCCGGCCCAACGCCAGTTGCGGATATCGGCACGCAGGGCGACGAAGGTTTCGGTGTCGCTCTGGGTGTTGGAGTTTGGTTCTTCCAGGTAACCGGGCACCGGCTTGCCTTCGCTGTAGCCGGCAATGTACTGGCCGCGCACCACTTGCGTGGTCAGGCCTTCCGGGCTGATCGGCGCCAGCGCCTTGAGCACTTTGACTTTCTCGTCGCGGATACTGTCGGCGGACAGGTCGGCTGGCGGGTCCATGGCGATCAGGCAGAGCAGTTGCAGCAGGTGATTCTGGATCATGTCCCGCAGCTGACCGGCCTTGTCGAAGTAACCCCAGCGGCCTTCGATCCCGACCTTCTCGGCCACGGTGATTTCCACGTGGGAGATGTAGTTCTGGTTCCACTGGGTTTCGAACAGGCTGTTGGCAAAACGCAGGGCGATCAGGTTTTGCACCGTCTCTTTGCCCAGGTAATGGTCGATGCGGTAGGTGCGGTTCTCCGGGAAGTACTGCGCCACGGCGTCGTTGACCTTGCGCGAGGATTCCAGGTCCGAACCGATGGGTTTTTCCAGCACCACGCGGGTATTTTCGCTCAGGCCGACCTTCGACAGGTTCTCGCAGATCGCGCCGTAAACGGCTGCCGGCGTAGCGAAATAGGCAATGACCCGTTGCGCGCTACCCGCCATCTCCGCCAGGGCGACGTAATCGTCAGCCTTGAGGAAATCGACGTGCAAGTAACTCAAGCGCGCCAGGAAACGTTCGACCACGGCTTCGTCCAGTTCCGCACCGACGTAGCGGCGCAGCTCGGAGGCGATGAACGCCAGGTGCTCCTGCTCGCTGCCAGGCTCACGGGCCAGCGCGATAACTCGCGTGTCCTCGTGCAAGAGGCCTGCGCCGTCAAGTTGATAGAGGGCAGGAAACAGCTTGCGCAAGGCCAGATCGCCAAGGGCGCCGAACAAGGCAAAGGTGCACGGTTCAACCGTAATCGAAGGCATGATGTTTGTTCTTTTATCAAGTTAAGCTACAAATACCTTTTTTCAAGGCATCACTCAAGGGAAAATGTAGTAATAACCACAACATTTTCGCAAAATACAGATTCCGAGTGGTGGTCGGTCGGAGCCATCAGTAGGATAGGCCACCGTTACGGGCCCGATCAAAGTCCCAATTTGCATAGTCGAGGCCCTTATTTGCATTGCTCGCTTGTTTGCAGAGCTAAGGAACCTATATGGACCGCGTGCGAAATTTACTGGAACAGATCCAGAATCGCCTTGAAGACCTGAACAAGGCAGAACGCAAAGTCGCCGAAGTGATCCTGCTCAACCCACAGCAGGCCACCCGGTTCAGCATCGCCGCCCTCGCCCAGGCCTCAAAAGTCAGCGAGCCGACGGTCAACCGTTTCTGCCGTTCGTTCGGCGTCAGCGGTTACCCGGAACTCAAGTTGCAGTTGGCGCAAAGCCTGGCCAGTGGCGCGGCGTATGTCAGCCGTGCGGTCGAGGCCGATGACAATCCCGAGGCGTACACGAAAAAGATCTTCGGCAGCGCCATCGCCTCGCTGGACAGTGCCTTGCAGGCGCTGGACCCGAACCTGATCAGCCGCGCCGTCGACCTGCTGATCCAGGCCCGGCAGATCCACTTTTTCGGCCTCGGCGCCTCGGCCCCGGTGGCGCTGGATGCGCAGCACAAGTTTTTCCGTTTCAACCTCGCCGTCACCGCCCACGCGGACGTGCTGATGCAGCGCATGATTGCGTCGGTGGCTCACACTGGCGAGCTGTTCGTGATCATTTCCTACACCGGCCGCACCCGCGAACTGGTGGAAGTGGCGCGTATTGCCCGGGAAAACGGCGCTTCGGTGCTGGGCCTGACGGCCGAGGGGTCGCCATTGGCCAAGGCCAGTACGTTGAGCCTGAACATTCCGTTGCCGGAAGACACCGACATCTATATGCCGATGACGTCGCGGATCATTCAGCTGACGGTGCTCGACGTGCTGGCCACCGGCATGACCTTGCGCCGGGGCGTGGACTTCCAGCCGCATTTGCGCAAGATCAAGGAAAGCCTGAATGCCAGTCGGTATCCGATTGGGGATGAGTTTAATTAGCTCCTCTATTGCCTGCTCGGGCCTCTTCGCGGGCAAGCCTCGCTCCTACAGGATTATCGTCGGCGGCCGATTTCGCGGCCAATCAAAAACCTGTAGGAGCGAGGCTTGCCCGCGAAGAGGCCAGCCACAACACCACAAATCTTGAACTAAACCCCCACCCGCGCCTGCAAACTCAAATGCGCCCGCTCCCCCGGCGCCAGGCTCAGGCTGTCCGTCCCGCCGCTGGCCGCTTCCACGCAGACAAACTCGGAAACCTCATTCCAGCTCACCCCCAGCAACGGCCGCGAGCCCGGATGCCAGACCACGGTGTCCGCATGGTCGCCGGTGTCGATGCACAACTCCCGCTGCCAGGCGTGGTCCTTGAGCTGCAATTCGCCGTCATGCTGGAACACCCGCTGACAGCCGCCATCGACCCGAAGCTCACCTTCCTGCTGGCAAACCTGACGGTTCAACTGGTCGTAACCGTGCGCCCCGTCGAGCCCAGACAGCGCTATCTCGCCGACATCACCAATACGCCAATAGGCGTGCAACGCCTGACTCAATTGGCACGGCAGGCTGTCCTGATGCTCGGTGCTCAAGCGCAAATCCATGCGTTCGCCAAGGTGTGCGTGCAAGTCCACTTGCCAGTCGCACAGCTGAAGTTGCCAGTGCAGGCGCACGCCATCGTCGTCATGGCAGCTGTCGATCAGCTTCCAGTCGATCAACCGTGCCCAACCATGGGACGGCCAGGCGTTTTCGCTGGGATGCCGGCCATACCACGGCCAACACACCGGCACGCCGCCGCGAATCGCCCCGACTTGCGGCCACTTCGCCGCGCACCACAACCAGGGTTTCTGGCCCGTGGGCTGGAAGTGCAGCAACTGCGCGCCCTGCCGACTGAACACCGCCTGACACAGCGGATGATCGATCACCAGCACATCGCGCTTCTGATAGCGCTCCCACGCAAACACCGGACGTTCGCGCAAGGATTTGAAGAAGCGTTGTAGCGGATGCTCAAGCATGTGCCACGGTCCTGAAAATCATCTATCACCCGGGGTGCGCCGCCCCCAAAAAAAAGCGGACAGCCAAGGCTGTCCGCAAAAATGCGCACATAGAGAGGAGCTTATCGCAACAGCGTTAGAACACCGACTGAATTTTCAGGCCGGCGACCAGCGCGTTATCCACTTCATCAACACCGCCCGGGTGAGTGATGTATTGCAGGTTAGGACGCACGGTCAGCCAGTTGGTGACGTGGAAGCCGTAGTTGACCTCGTAGTTGTACTCGGTGGTACGCAGTGGCGCGAACAGTGGATCTTCGTAGTCGGTGACGCCATTGGCAGCGTTGGTCAGCTCGGCGTTTTTCTTCACGTCATCGTTGACATGGATACGGGCGAAACCGATCCCCATGTCATCTTTCGGACGTGCATCGAACGGGCCTTTGTACACAAACATCAGCGACTGGTAGTTGTCGACGATGTTGGTGTCCTTGTCGTGGAACGTGGCGTTGGCAGCGATGTTCAGGCCGCGGGAAGCATCACCGTTGTGGCTGGTGAGTTGTTGTTGCGCCACGAACCAGTAGCCATGCTTGCTGCTGTGGCTGCGAAAGGCGTTGCCGCTGGTGGCGGCATCATCGCCATTAACGTCTTCACGAACGTCATCGGCCTTGGCCGTGCTTTTGTAGTAACCGACACGGTATTCGCCCGGCAGATTGCCAGGGTTAGGCAACCAGACCAGCTCGACCGGCAAGACGGTGCCTGCCGTACCACTGCCGCTGAGTTTGAAGCCGTTACCGTGTTCCAGTTGCGTCGGGTTCTGGTTGTACGCGCCGATCTGCGCATAGAACTCAGGCGAGATGTTGTACTTCACGCGGATCGCGGCCTGGCTGACGGGCCAGTTGTACCAGATGTTGGTCGCCCAGTTACCCACTTGGGAGCCGCAGAACGCCAGGTTCTGGAACTCGCAGGGGAAGGTGTTGAAGTCTTCGCCTTCGCCGAAGTAACCGGCCTTGACGTCCAGTTTGTTGTCGAAGAACTGGTGCTTGATCCACAGTTGGGTCAGACGGACCATGTGGCCACGACCGTAGACTTCCTGCGAGGAACTCAAGGTGCCGGCACGCGGGTCGCCGACACGGTCATTGGAGATGTTTTCACCGTTACGGTTGGTGAACTGGACTTTGGCCTGGGTGTTATCCCAGCCGAACAATTTTTGCAGGTCCAGCGCCGCGCCCAGACCAAACTGGTCGCTGTAGCGCGCGGTCTTGTCGTTGTTGAAACCGCCGTGAAGATTGCCGCCCACTTCACCGACGTAGTCCATCTTGATGTCGATGCCTTGCTCGATCAGCTTGGTCCGCTCACCACCCCAATCACCGGTCATCCATTCAGAATCGGCGCTGAACGCGTCAGCCGCGTGCACACTACCGGCCAGCATCATCGCCGCAACGGCTGACAACTGGCAGATAAGCTGAGCGTTGTTCTTCTTCTTCATCCCTACATCCTCGTTTTATTGTTATTAACTGTTTTTATCTAACGCGGTTACATCGGCTGCGGCGGGTGACAGGCCACCCGCCGGGTATCCCCACTGTGAGAGCGGGCCGTTGTGGGAGCTGGCCTGCCGGCGATGCAGACGCCTCGGTTTAACGTCAAACCGATTTGCTGCTATCGCTGGCAGGCCAGCTCCCACACACACCCCATTCCCACATTTGTTCTTCAGCGGCCTTTGAATTGAGTGACGTTGGCAGGGTGCGGCTCGGCTTGCGGCAGACCGGCCACCCCCAGGCGCTCACCGGTCTTGGCATCGAACAACAGCACTTTCGATGGATCGAATTGCAGGGTCAGGGTCTCGCCGACATTGGGCGCGACGTCCGGTGCCAGGCGGCAGCAAACCTTGGTCTCGTTGAGATTGACGAACACCAGCGTGTCGGGACCGGTCGGTTCAGTGACCTGGACTTCGGCGCGAATGGTCGGCAAACCGTTCGGCTCGCCGTTCGCCAACACGATCTGCTCCGGGCGCAGGCCGAGGATCACTTCGCGGTCTTCAAGGCCGGCGTCCTGCATGCCCAGCGGCAATTCGCAGCGCGCCTGACCGCTGTCGAGCAACGCCACCAGACGACCGTCCTGGCGCTGCAAGCGCAGGGGGATGAAGTTCATTGGCGGCGAACCGATGAAGCTCGCCACGAACAGGTTGGCCGGGTTGTTGTAGATGTCTTTCGGCGTGCCGAACTGCTGAATGATCCCGTCCTTCATCACCGCCACTTTGTCGCCCAGGGTCATGGCTTCGATCTGGTCGTGCGTCACGTAGACCGTGGTGGTTTTCAGGCGCTGGTGCATCAGTTTCATTTCGGTACGCATCTCGACGCGCAGCTTGGCGTCGAGGTTGGACAGCGGTTCGTCGAACAGGTAAATCTTCGGCCGCCGCGCCAGGGCACGGCCCATGGCCACGCGCTGTTGCTGACCGCCAGAGAGCTGGCCGGGCTTGCGGTTGAGCAAGTGTTCGATCTGCAACAGCTTGGCCACCCGCGCCACTTCCGCTTCGATGTCGGCGGCGGGCATTTTGCGGATCTTCAAGCCGAAGGCGATGTTCTCGCGCACGCTCATGGTCGGGTACAGCGCGTAGGACTGGAACACCATGGCGATGTCGCGGTCCTTGGGGCTCATGCCGCTGACGTCCTGGTCACCGATCATGATCGCGCCGCCGGTGATGGTTTCCAGGCCGGCGATGCAATTCATCAGGGTCGACTTGCCGCAACCCGAAGGCCCCACCAACAACACCAACACACACACCTTGATCGACA
>NZ_JBIVBY010000045.1:609-46036 GCF_044746405.1 Pseudomonas sp. NPDC086251 | reverse complement strand
GCTACTTTGTTCATGGCAACAATCTCCGATGAGCCCCCGGTGAAAGCTTAGTGGGCGATCACAGGGGGCGGCGGGGGTAGCCATTTCATTAGGGGATTGTGTTTAGCGGGTGGGAGGAGTTTCACCCAGCGGCACCACCGCCATGGTCAGCCTCGATACACAACTGGCCTTGCCCTCGTCGCTGGTCAAACGGATATCCCAGACGTGCGTCGTGCGGCCAATGTGAATCGGCTTGGCCACCGCCGTCACCCGGCCACTGCGCAAGCCGCGCAAATGGTTGGCATTGATTTCCAGGCCCACGCAGTAGAACTTGCTGGCGTCGATGCACAGGTAGCTGGCCATGGAACCGACGGACTCGGCCAGCACCACCGAGGCGCCGCCGTGCAGCAAACCGTACGGTTGGTGCGTGCGGTGGTCGATGACCATGCTCGCGGTCAGGGACGCTTCGTCGAAGGCTTCAAAGCGAATATCCAGCACTTCGCCGATGGTGTTTTTCTGGATTGCGTTCAACTGCTCGATGTTGGGAGTGGTACGCCACAGACTCATCGTTGCTTTCCTATGTCGGTTTTATTCGTGACTCAATCCTGCCACAGCACCGCTTCACTGCGCTCGCTCCATTCTTCGAAGCGGGCGCCGTAAGCGGCTTCGATCACGTTACGTTTGATTTTCAAGGTCGGGGTCAGGAAGCCGTTTTCCACCGCCCAACTGTCCTTGACCACCACCAGTCGCCGCAAGCGCTCGTGTTTGTCGAGCACGCCGTTGACCTCCTCCAGCAATTTTTCCAGGCTCGAATGCAAACTCGCGCGAGCCGTCCCGCCCGCGTCCTGCTGACCGACCGCCGAGAGCACGCACAACCCCAGCGGCGCGCTCAAGCCATCGCCGACCACGCACACCTGCTCGATCCGCGAATGCACCGCCAGACGATTTTCGATCGGGGCCGGGGCCACGTACTTGCCTTTGCTGGTCTTGAAGATTTCCTTCAGGCGCCCGGTCAGGCGCAGGTTGCCTTCGGCGTCTTCCTCGCCCTTGTCACCGGTGCGCAGGAAGCCGTCCTCGGTGATGGTTTCAGCGGTTTTCCCGGGTTCCTTGAAATACCCGAGCATGGTCGCGCCGCTGCGCACCAGCACCTCGCCCGTCTCGGCAATTCGCACCTCGACCTCCGGGCAAGGCTTGCCGATCCAGCCGGGTTTGTTCTGGCCCGGCAGGCAAATGTGCGAATAGCCGCAGCTTTCGGTCATGCCATACACCTCCAGCACATCCAGCCCCAATTTGCGGTACCACAGCAGCAAGGTCTGCGGCACTGGCGCCGCACCGGACAGGGCGATGCGCAAGGCATCGAGCCCAAGACCGGCAAGGACTTTGTGCCCGACCCGCTTGCCGATGAAGGGCAGGCCGAGCAGGAAGTCGAGGCGTTTTGCCGGGATCTTGCTGTAGACGCCCATCTGGAATTTGGTCCAGATGCGCGGTACGCCGAACAGTGCGGTCGGTCGCGCACGGCGCAAATCGGTGAGAAAGGTATCGAGGCTCTCGGCGAAGAATACCGTTTGGCCGGTGTAGATCGAGGCCAGTTCGACGAACATCCGCTCGGCGACGTGGCACAGCGGCAGGTAGGACAGCAATCGATCCGACTCATTGAGGCCAAACAACTGGGTGCCGCGCGTGGTGGCAAACCCCAGATTACCGAAACTGTGCATCACGCCTTTGGGCAGGCCGGTGGTGCCGGAGGTGTAGATGATGGTCGCCAACTGATCGGCGCCGGGTTTGGGGTCGTCCTGGATCGGTGAGCTGCGTTGCAGGTCGGCCCAGCTGTAATTGAAAGCACCTTGCGGGTGCAGCGGCAGGCTGATGGTCGGCAGGTCCGGATTGACCCCGCGCGACATACCCGGCCAGTCGTCGAGTTTGCCGATGAACGCCAGCGCCGCTTCGGAGTGTTCCAGCACCTGGGCCACGGACTCGGCGGTGAGGTTCGGGTAGAGCGGCACCGAGACATGCCCGGCCATCCAGATCGCCAGGTCGGCGATGATCCAGTGGGCGCAGTTTTTCGAGATCAGGGCGATATGGCTGCCTTGCGGCAATTCCCGGGCCCGCAGCCAGTGCGCAGCGCAGCGGGCCTGATGGCCGACGTCGCCCCAGGTCAGGGTCTCGACCTGTCCACCGCCCATCGGCTGGACCAGAAAGCGCTGGCGCGGATGACGGGCCTCACGCTCGTAGAAGACGTCCAGCGGCAAACGAAAAGCAGCAGGCATGCGACTCGCTCCTTTGTTTTTGGTCTGGAGCAAGCGTAGTCAACCAAGCGGTTGCTTGGTTAAATATTTTGGGGGTGTCACCGGACACGTGTAGGAGCGAGGCTTGCCCGCGAAGCTGTTGGCGCCCTCAAGGACGCCTTCGCGGGCAAGCCTCGCTCCTACATGAGCACAAGCAATTAAGGGTGTTTGATGCCGTTGAGCTTCATCGCCCCGGCCAGCGGCAAATCGCCTTCCAGCTCCGCCAGGCCGGCGGTTTCCACCTTTTCCGGATCCTGCACATGGCCGTGCTGCAGGTAACCCAGCAGATTGCCCACCAGCGGGTTATGACTGACCAGCAAGGCGCGGTCCACCGACACCAACTGCTCCGAGACCACTTGCGGGCTGTAATCCGGGGTCAGCCATTCAACCGTGCGGATCTCCGGCGCAAACCCCAGCGCCTCACGCACCAGCTGTGCGGTCTGCTGCGCTCGTCGGTAAGGGCTGGCATAGATCGCCGTAATCGGTTTACCGATCAGTTCGGCGGCGGTGCGCAGCACTTCTTCACGACCGTGTGCAGTCAGTTCCCGTTCGGAGTCTGCGCGTGTGCCGTGTGGCTCGGCTTCACCATGACGTAATACCCAGAGTTTCATAGTTTCGGTTCCTCATCTCGGGCCGGATGCGGGGCTGGCGCCACCACATGCGGCGCTTCGCCTTCCGGTGTACGCGGCGTCGGCCAGTCGGCGAACGGCCAGGGTTTCTGGTCGCTGTGAAACGTGCCGAAACGACCGATCTGTGCCAGAAACTGGCTCAGGCTGTCGCCGAAGTTCATCAGGCTGGCGCTCGGGGCGCCATAGAACAAACGATAGATCAACTGCACCAGCACCACCGCGCCGAGGATGAATTGCGCCACTTGCCAGACCAGCAAGAAGACGATCATCCACAACACCCGTAGCAGGATGGATTCGTATTTGGCTTCTACTTTCGGATCGTTCATGTCTCGCTCCCTGCCTCTGTAGATCGGTCGGCTGTCGATAAATTCAGTTGAAACCGCTGGTGGAAATAAAGTCGACGTCGGTTTTCGGTTCGCCGCGCATCAACAACTCGATCACCTGATTAAGCGTGCGCCCTTCGAACAGGATCGCGTGCAGTCCGGCGACCAGCGGCATATACACGCCCGCCTCCTGGGCCTTGGCCTTGAGCACCTTGAGGGTGTTGACCCCTTCAGCGACTTCACCCAGGCGCGTCACCGCATCGTCCAGGCTCAAGCCCTGGCCAAGGGCGAACCCGACCTGGTAATTGCGGCTTTTCGGTGACGAACAGGTGACGATCAGGTCGCCGACGCCCGCGAGGCCGAGGAAGGTCATCGGGTTGGCGCCCTGATTCACCGCGAAGCGCGTCATTTCCGCCAAGGCCCGGGTGATCAGCATGCTCTTGGTGTTTTCGCCCATGCCCAGGGCCACCGCCATGCCGGCGATGATCGCGTAGACGTTTTTCAACGCCCCGCCCAACTCCACGCCGTAGCGGTCGGCGCTGGCGTAGACGCGAAAGGTCCGACCGTGCAGCGCTTCCTGCACGCGCACGCAGAGTTCTTCGTCTTCGCTGGCGACGACGGTGGCGGTCAGCGCGTGTTCGGCGATTTCACGGGCCAGGTTCGGCCCGGACAGCACGCCAATGCGCGCTTGCGGGGCGATCTCTTCGAGGATCTCGCTCATCAGCTTGAACGTATGCGCTTCGATGCCTTTGGTCAGGCTCACCAGCAATTTGCCGCTCAAACGTTCGGCGTGCGGCACCAGTACCGAACGCAGCGCGCTGGACGGCAGTGCGACAAAGCACAGGTCGCAGGCGTCCAGGGTCGCCTGCAGGTCTGTGACCGGCTCCACGGCCGGCAGAATCTTGATGCCTTTGAGGTAACGCGGGTTCTCGCGATTGACCCGAATGGACTCGGCCTGTTCGGGGTCACGCATCCACTGTCGGACCTGATGCCCGTTCTCGGCCAGCAGATTAGCCACGGCGGTACCAAAACTTCCGCCTCCCAGGACCGCAATTGGGCGCTGTTCAGTCATATGCAATCCGTTAATCCATACCAGTGGCGATGTCGGCATTATACGGAGCGGCCCAGTGGCGGCCAGCCCCCGCATCAATTACCGGCACTTGTATGAAGAAGACCAATAAATCCGAGGAAAATGCCGGCATCGTGACTGGAAAAGTCCATCAGCTCGGTTAACATGCGCGCCAGTTAAAACGCTATCAAGGATGTGTTGTGTCTTTTGGGTCTCCCTCACCTCGCTCGCCGCTGGTATTGGCGCTGGTCTTCAGCCCGCCGTTACTGGCCGACGACTTGTTCCTCGACAGTGAGCCCGTGCCGCAAGTGCTGACCGCGACCCGCTTGAAGCAGTCGCCAGCCGCGGTGCCGGGGAGCATGACGGTGATCGACAGCGCACTGATCAACGCCAGTGGCGCCCGGGACATCAGTGAATTGTTGCGCCTGGTGCCGGGAATGATGGTCGGCAATATCAATGGCAATCAGCCGGCAGTGAACTACCACGGCACCAACGCCAGCGAAGCGCGACGCCTGCAAGTGTTGATCGACGGCCGCTCGGTGTACCGTGCCGGCCTGGCCACGGTGGACTGGAGTGATATTCCGGTGGCCATGGAAGACATTGAGCGCATCGAAGTGTTCCGCGGCCCGAACACTGTCAGCTATGGCGCCAACGCGCTGATGGCGGTGGTCAACATCATCACGCGCAACCCGGCCGACAGTCATGGCACGCGGATGAAAATTACCCATGGGCAGCGCGGCATCGACGACTTTTATGCCAGCCAGGGCATGGGTTGGGACGGCGGTGATCTGCGCCTGTCGCTGTCCGGTCAACAAGACGATGGCTTTGACTCGGATCGCAAGGGTGACGATTATCACGACAGTCGCCGCTTGAACCGCTTCAACCTGGCCGTCAGCCAGGCGCTCGACGAACAACAGAGTATCGATTGGCAATTGAATGCCAAGGACGGGACCAACCAGCGGCCATACACCTACCGACCGGTGTTCTCGGGGATTACCGAAGCGGGGAAAAATTCCGACGTGGTCGCCAAGGACTACGCCGGCTCCTTGCGCTGGAACCTCGACATCAATCCAGATCACAGCCTGTACATCCAGGGTTCGGCCCAGCATTGGGATCGCCAGCAAACCTGGCGCGCCTGCGACGCCGAGGTCTCGTTCAGTCCGGAGCTGACCGAACTCTGGCAGCTCAACCCGAACTACACCGAACGCCTGGCCCGCAATATCGAACGCTTCACCGGCACTGGCGCCCCGGCCGGTACGCCGGCCGAACAAGCGCTGGCCAATCGGGTGCTGAGCCAATGGACCAACGGCGCCCGGCAAACCCTCTGTGGCGACATCGACCAGAGCAGCCGGGAAACGCGCTACGACCTGGAAGTGCAAGACACCCTCAGCCTGTCCGACAGTCTGCGATTGGTCAGCGGTATGAACTATCGTTACGACCGGGCAGATTCCGAGACCTACTTCAATGGCACCCTCGACGACACCACCTGGCGGACGTTCGGCCAACTCGAGTGGCGCGCCACCGAGCACTGGCTGCTGCAGGGCGGTGCGATGTTCGAAGACTCGCAATTGATCGGCAGTTCGCTGACCCCGCGGGTGGCGGTCAATTACCTGATCAATCCGCGCCACGGTTTGCGCGCGGTGTACTCGGAAGCCATCCGCTCGCCGGACATGTTCGAAAACAACGTCAATTGGAGCTACCAGGTGACCAACCTGCGGCCCAGTGCCTACGGTCAGTCCAGTGCCCGCTACTTCGTCAAGACCCGCGGGCCCGGCAATCTCGAACAGGAACACATGCGTTCCCGGGAACTGGGCTACAACGGCTACTTCGCCGAGTGGGGACTGTCGGTGGATGTGAAGCTGTTCTACGACGAAATCACCGGCATGATCAGCGAACCGCTGCGCAACAATCAGTACATCGCCAGCAACTCGAACAAAGCGCGATTCTCCGGGGCGGAAACCCAGCTGGACTGGAGAATCGGCAGCGTCGACCGCCTGCGCCTGAGCTACGCCTACGTCGATGCCGAGGCGAGCAACCCGCTGGACGCGCAACAGACCGCCCGCAATAGCGGCTCCGCCGGTTGGCTGCGTGAATGGGGCCACGGCTGGAACAGCGCCCTTTTCTACTATGGCGACGACGCCCTCAACGGCTACCGCTTTGAACGGGTCGACACCCGCATTGCCAAACGCATCGGCCTGGGCAAGGCCAACCTGGAACTGGCCGGGGTACTCCAGCAACGTCTCGACCATCAGCCCACCACCTTTGTCGACAACAACTACGACGAGCGGCGGGTGCTTTACTTCAGCGCGGAGCTGGCGTTCTAAGATGCCTCAGCGCCCGTCACGCAAGACGCCAATCCTTGGCCGCCTGCTGGCCGGGTTGTGCCTGCTGTTTGCCGGTTTGCTGTCCAGCCTGCCGGCACGGGCCGCGGACATTTTGCTGGTCGGTGCCGAAGACAGCCCGGCCGTGCAATCTTTTGCCCAAGCCCTGCGCGAAATGCGCCTCGACGACAGCGTACGCTTTCAGCCACTGGCCAATTTACCCGCGCCGAACCAACTGCCTGACAGCACCCGCTTGATTCTCCTCGACTTGCCAAGCCTCGACTGGCGCCTGCAAGACCCCCAAGGCCCGGCGACGCTGGTGCTGCGCATCAGCCGCCTGCAAGCCCGCCAGCGCCTGGGCACTGCACGGCCCTCACGGTTGACCCTGCTCTGGAGCGATCAGCCGCTGGACCGGCAATTGCGCCTGACCCAAATCCTCCTGCCCCAGGCCAAACGCGTGGGTGTGCTCTACGACGATCACAGCGAATTTCTTTTGAAGGAGTTGGCCCAGGCCGCCCTGTCCCTGGGACTTGAGGTTATCGCCGAGCGCTGGGACAACACCAATGACAGCCGGCCATTGCAAACGCTGCTGAAAAACAGCGACGTGCTGCTGGGCCTCGACGATCCCGACCTGTACAACCCGAAAACCGCGAAGAACCTGCTGCTCAGCAGTTACGCGCGACAAATGGCGCTGATCGGCCCCAATCCCGGGTTCGTCAAGGCTGGCAGCCTGGCCAGCACCTACAGCGATCAGAGTGATTGGCTGGAGATTCTCAACGAACTGCTCGACCGGCCTCCAGCGACATGGCCACGTGCGCACTACCCGCAACATTTCAAAGTCTTGAGTAACCCGCAAGTGGCGCGTTCATTAGGGATAGAACAGATGCCTGATGCGTTTGTCGCAACACAGTTGGCCGCAGGAGAACGCCACCCATGACCTTCCGTCGTCGTTGGGACATCAACACCCGCACGCAGATCATCAGCCTCGGCCCTGCCCTGTTGCTGACGCTGCTGTTGATCAGCTTCTTCACGTTCGTGCGAATCCAGGACTTGCGCCAGGAGCTCAACCACACCGGCCAACTGATCGCCAACCAACTGGCCCCGGCCACGGAATACGGGGTGATCTCGGGCAACAACGAGGTGCTCGAAAGTTTGCTCAAGGCCACCCTGGCCACGCCCAATGTACGGTTTCTGGAAGTGCAGGACAGCGCCAACCGGATTCTGGTGTACGTCGAGCAACCGTCGGAAACCCACACCCGCTCGCACCAGGTCGAAGTGTTCCAGGCGCCCGTGCGCTTGCAGCGAATCCCGCTGCACAATGATTTTTTCCAGGGCAGTAAAGTCGCCAGCGCGGCCCCCGCCGAGGATTATCTGGGGCGGGTGATCGTCGGGCTGTCGAATGATGCGTTCAGCCAGCGCCAGCAGGAAATCCTGTTGAAGGCCGGGATCCTCGCGTTGTTCGCCCTGCTGTTCACTTTTCTGGTGGCCCGGCGTTTGGCAGGGAGCCTGTCGCAACCGATCCGCGACATCGGCAACGCGGTCAAGGCAATTCAGGACGGCGACTACAAAACGCCGCTGCCGATTGTCGACGACGCCGAACTCGGCGCGCTGTCGCAACACATCAACAACCTCGCCAGCGGCCTCGAACAGGCCAGCCGCGAACAGCATCAGGCGATGGCGCAGCTGATCCAGATGCGCGAAGAAGCGGAAAAGGCCAATAACGCCAAATCCGATTTCCTCGCGATGATGAGCCACGAACTACGCACGCCGATGAATGGCGTGCTGGGCATGCTGCAACTGCTGGAAACCACCGAGATGACGGAGGAGCAGGTTGAGTATGCGGCGCTCGCCTCGGAGTCCACCGAACACCTGCTCAAAGTGATCAACGACATTCTCGATTTCTCACGCATCGAACGCTCGGAACTGGAGCTGGAGCACATTCCGTTCAACCTTGCCGACTTGATCAGCAGTTGCGCCCAGTCGTTCCAGCACAGCGCCGTGCAACGCAAGCTTGACCTGGCACTGGTGATTCCCGACGACATGCACGCGCTGCAAGTCCAGGGCGATCCGACGCGGATCCGGCAGATCCTGGTGAACCTGATCGGCAATGCGCTGAAGTTCACCGAGCAGGGCCGCGTCAGCATCGAACCGCAGTGGCAGTCGCTGGACCACGAACTGTTGTGGTTCACCTGCACCGTGCGTGACAGCGGGATCGGGATCTCGGCCGAAAGCCTGGAATCGATGTTCAACGCGTTCCAGCAGGCCGACAGTTCTATTTCAAGACGTTACGGCGGCACCGGGCTGGGCCTGCCGATCGCCCGCACGCTGGCTGAACGCATGGGCGGCACCTTGCGCGCGCAGAGCGAGGAAGGTCACGGCTCGGTGTTCACCCTGGAAATTCCGCTGGCGCTGTATAAACAGACGCTGCCGGTGCTGGTGCCGCGTGCCCAGGCTGGCAACGGTAACGACGAAGGTGCGGGACGCAACGTGCTGCTGGTGGAGGATAATCCGGTCAACCAGACGGTCATCGAGGCAATGTTGCGCAGTCTGGGCTTTACTGTCAGCGTCGCCACCGATGGCGCGCAGGCGGTGCGCAGTGCCGAGAGTCTGATTTTCGAAGCGATTCTGATGGATTGCCGACTGCCGATCATCGACGGCTACGAGGCCACCCGACAGATCCGCCAATTGCCCGGCTGCACGGACTTGCCGATCATCGCTTTGACTGCCAATGCCTTGCAGGGCGACCGCGAAGCCTGTTTATCGGCCGGGATGAACGATTACCTGGCCAAGCCCTTCAAACGGACTGATCTGCAGCAAATTCTGCAGCGCTGGGTGCAGTAGTACAGGCCTTTCGGCTATCTGTGACTGGCGTGAAAGGCGAAAGTGCGGCAGTCTTAGGCACCCGAACAGGCCCGAAAAGGGGCTTGAATAATAATTTCAGTGCACAAGTGTACATTCATGTCCTTGGTGCTGTGACTTTCACCACAACGCAATAGTCTATGAGTAGGCTGCTGACTCGAGGCATGAACGCTTCGATCGGCCGGGAAGATTTGCCCCACCTGCCGCATGGGACTATTGAGGAGCTCGCATGACCAAACAAAACGCCTTTACTCGGGAAGACCTGCTGCGCTGCAGTCGCGGTGAGCTGTTCGGCCCAGGTAACGCGCAACTGCCCGCCCCCAACATGCTGATGGTTGATCGCATCACCCACATCAGTGAAGAGGGTGGCAAGTACGGCAAAGGTGAATTGGTCGCCGAGCTGGATATCACTCCGGACCTGTGGTTCTTCGCCTGCCACTTCGAAGGTGATCCGGTGATGCCGGGCTGCCTGGGCCTCGATGCCATGTGGCAACTGGTCGGCTTCTTCCTCGGCTGGCAAGGTCTGCCGGGCCGCGGTCGCGCCCTGGGTTCGGGCGAAGTGAAGTTCTTTGGTCAGGTCCTGCCGACCGCCAAGAAAGTTACGTATAACATTCAGATCAAGCGCGTCCTGAAAGGCAAGCTGAACCTCGCTATCGCCGATGGTTCGGTCAGTGTCGACGGCCGCGAAATCTACACCGCCGAAGGCCTTCGGGTCGGCGTGTTCACCTCCACTGAAAACTTCTAAGGGTTATCCGCATGCGCCGCGTCGTTATCACTGGTCTGGGCATCGTATCGTGCCTGGGCAATGACAAAGAGACCGTCTCCGCTAACCTGCGTGCAAGCCGCCCTGGCATCCGGTTCAACCCGGAATATGCTGAAATGGGTCTGCGTAGCCAGGTTTCCGGCTCCATTGACCTGCCACTCGAAGAGCTGATCGATCGCAAGATCTTTCGCTTCGTCGGCCACGCGGCGGCTTACGCCTACCTGGCCATGAAAGACGCCATCGCTGACTCCGGTCTGACCGATGAGCAAGTCTCCAACCCGCGTACCGGCCTGATCGCCGGTTCCGGTGGCGCCTCCACGCTGAACCAGATGGAAGCGCTGGACATCCTGCGCGAGAAAGGCGTGAAACGCGTCGGCCCATACCGCGTCACGCGGACCATGAGCAGCACTGTTTCCGCTTGCCTGGCCACCCCGTTCAAGATCAAGGGCCTGAACTACTCCATCGCTTCTGCCTGCGCCACCAGTGCTCACTGCATCGGTACCGCCATGGAACAGATCCAGATGGGCAAGCAGGACATCGTGTTCGCCGGCGGCGGTGAAGAAGAGCATTGGAGCCAATCGTTCCTGTTCGACGCCATGGGCGCACTGTCCAGCCAGTACAACGAAACCCCGGAAAAAGCTTCCCGTGCCTACGACGCCAAGCGTGACGGTTTCGTCATTGCTGGCGGTGGCGGCATGGTCGTGGTCGAAGAGCTGGAACACGCTCTGGCTCGCGGCGCGAAGATCTACGCCGAAATCGTCGGCTACGGCGCGACCTCCGACGGCTACGACATGGTCGCGCCAAGCGGCGAAGGCGCCATCCGCTGCATGCAGATGGCCATGTCCACCGTTGATGCCCCGATCGACTACCTGAACACCCACGGCACCTCGACTCCGGTCGGCGACGTCATGGAAATGAAAGGTGTGCGTGAAGTGTTCGGCGACAAGGCGCCGGCCATCAGCTCCACCAAGAGCCTGTCGGGTCACTCCCTGGGCGCCGCCGGCGTTCACGAAGCGATCTACTGCATGCTGATGATGGAAGGCAACTTCATGGCGGGTTCCGCCAACATCGACGAACTGGACCCGGAAGTGGCTGACATGCCAATCCTGACCAAGACTCGCGAAGACGCCACCATCAACACCGTGATGAGCAACAGCTTCGGTTTCGGTGGCACTAACGCCACGCTGGTACTGAAGCGCTGGGCCGGTAAGTAATACCCGCCCCGCTACGCTGCACACAAAAACGCCCCGACTGGTTCGGGGCGTTTTTTTGTGCCTCTGGTTTGGCTTTTGCTTTTGCTTTTGCTTTTGCTTTTGCTTTTGCTTTTGCTTTTGCTTTTGCTTTTGTAGGAGCCAGGCTTGCCGGCGAAGGCGCACTCAAGGACGTCTTCGCCGGCAAGCCTGGCTCCTACAAGTGGTACGCCCGCCGCGCTTTTCCACCTCGTGAACATGAAGCTTTTGTCATGAAACTCAGGGGCCTGCGACCAAATGCCGCGTGTTTGGCGGGCTGCAGGACTTTTTCTGATTTTGCAAAAGTCCGTTTCCAAACTCAGTCGTTTACATAGCAAGCTAACAAAACATATAACAGAGGCCTGCACACGCCTTGCTGCAGATAACAGAGATTGGAGCTAGCAGATGACTGTAAAAGTAACTGAACGCGACGATTCACATAAGTCCCACGAAGGCGTAGCCGCCGGTATCCGGATCTGGGACGTGCACCAACAAGGCATGTTGGTAGGGATGTTTCACTCCGAGACCGACGCCCACAGCTACAAGGCTGAACTGGAAAAACTGGAACAGCAACGAGAGCTGCAATCCGCCTGAGCAATGACAGCATTGAAAACGACAAACCCCGCCATGAGCGGGGTTTGTCGTTGTAGCGAGCGCTAAACGCTTACCACATCAGATCGTCAGGGATCTGATAGGCCGCGTACGGATCGTCTTCAGTCGCGACTTCTTCAGTCTTCACATTCAGCTGCACGATGCGCTGCGGATCGCGCTCCTGGATCTTCAGGGCGGCCTCACGGGGGATGACTTCGTAGCCGCCGGCGTGGTGCACGATCGCCAGCGAACCGCTGCTGAGCTTGTTGCGCATCAGCGTGTTGACCGAGATGCGCTTGACCTTCTTGTCGTCGACGAAGTTGTAGTAATCCTCGGTGGTCAGCTTCGGCAGGCGCGAGACTTCGATCAATTGCTTGACCTGTGCCGCACGCGCCTTCGCCTCGGCCTTCTCCTGTTGCTGACGGTTCAGCTCCTGGTCGCGCTTGACCTTCTCGGCCATGGCTTCCTGAGCGGCACGCTGCTGGGAGTCATCGAGTTCGATCTGGCCTTTGTGGGCCAAGCGTTGCTGTTTCTGTTTCTCTTTGCCGACCTGTTTGGCCTGCTTTTGGTTGACCAGCCCTGCTTTGAGCAACTGGTCGCGAAGGGAAATGCTCATGGTGCTTATTTCTCACTTAGGCAACTGCTCAACCGCAGCTGGGCAAATTCTTTTCCTGACGTTTGGCTTCGCCCCACAGGGCGTCCAACTCTTCGAGGGTGCAATCTTCTATGGGACGGTGGGTGTCGCGCAATGCCTGTTCGATAAAACGGAAGCGTCTTTCGAACTTGCTGTTGGCGCCACGCAATGCCGTTTCCGGGTCGACCTTCAGATGCCGCGCCAGATTGACCACGGAAAACAGCAGGTCACCGACTTCATCGGCAATCGCTGCCGAGTCATTATCGGCCATGGCTTCGAGCACTTCATCGAGTTCTTCGCGGACCTTGTCCAGCACCGGCAACGCGTCCGGCCAGTCGAAACCGACCTGCCCTGCGCGCTTCTGCAACTTCGCCGAACGGGACAATGCCGGCAATGCGGCGGGTACGTCGTCGAGCAAGGACAGCTGTTCAGGCGCCGAGGATTTCTCGGCGCGCTCTTCGGCCTTGATCTCTTCCCAGCGCTGCTTGACCTGCTCTTCACTCAGTCGCGGGATATCCAGCGGCGCGTACAGATCGCCGGTGGGGAACACGTGAGGATGACGGCGAATCAACTTGCGGGTGATGCTGTCGACGACGCCATCGAATTCGAAGCGCCCTTCTTCCCGCGCCAGCTGGCTGTAATAAACCACCTGGAACAGCAAATCGCCCAACTCGCCCTGCAAGTGATCAAAGTCGCCACGCTCGATGGCATCGGCGACTTCGTAGGCTTCCTCAAGGGTGTGCGGGACGATGGTTTCGTAGGTTTGCTTGATGTCCCACGGGCAACCGAATTGCGGGTCGCGCAGACGGTTCATCAGGTGCAGCAAGTCTTCAAGGCTGTACATCAAATATCTCGTTCTGCATCGTTGCCCTTGTAGGAGCGAGGCTTGCCCGCGAAGACGGTGTGTCAGGTATATCGCCTTCGCGGGCAAGCCTCGCTCCTACAGGGGTCGGGATCATGGTGTGCGGTTACGCCGGGTTTCGATGATGTTCGGCAACTGGGAAATCCGTCCCAGCAACCGACCCAGTGCATCCAGCCCCGGAATCTCGATGGTCAGGGACATCAACGCAGTGTTGTCCTCTTTGTTCGAGCGGGTGTTGACCGCCAGCACGTTGATCCGCTCGTTGAGTAGCACCTGGGACACGTCACGCAGCAGACCGGAACGGTCGTAGGCGCGGATGATGATGTCCACCGGATAGGTGAGCACCGGCACCGGCCCCCAGCTGACCTGAATGATCCGCTCCGGCTCGCGCCCGCCCAGTTGCAGCACCGAGGCGCAGTCCTGGCGGTGAATGCTCACGCCACGGCCCTGGGTGATGTAACCGACGATGGCATCCCCCGGCAACGGCTGGCAGCAGCCGGCCATCTGGGTCATCAGGTTGCCGACGCCCTGGATCTGAATGTCGCCGCGCTTGCCCGGTTTGTAGCCGGTGGCCTTGCGCGGGATCAGTTCCAGCTGCTCGTTGCCGCGTTCCGGCTCGACCAGTTGCTGCGCCAGGTTCACCAGTTGCGCCAGGCGCAAATCGCCGGCACCGAGTGCGGCGAACATGTCCTCGGCGGTCTTCATGTTGGCCTTTTCGGCCAACTTGTCGAAATCGACGGCTGGCAGACCGAGGCGAGTCAGTTCGCGTTCTAGCAGGGTTTTACCGGCCGCGACGTTTTGATCGCGGGCCTGCAACTTGAACCAGTGAACGATCTTCGCCCGCGCTCGCGACGTGGTGACGTAACCCAGGTTCGAGTTCAGCCAGTCGCGGCTCGGCGTGCCGTGCTTGCTGGTGATGATCTCGACCTGCTCACCGGTTTGCAGGCTGTAGTTGAGCGGCACAATGCGCCCGTTGATCTTCGCGCCACGGCAGTTGTGACCGATTTCGGTGTGTACGCGGTAGGCGAAGTCCAGCGGCGTCGCGCCCTTCGGTAAGTCGATGGCGTGACCGTCCGGAGTAAAGATGTACACCCGATCCGGTTCGATATCGACCCGCAATTGTTCGGCCAGGCCGCCAATGTCGCCCAGCTCCTCGTGCCACTCGAGCACCTGACGCAGCCAGGAGATTTTCTCTTCGTAGTGGTTGGAACCGGATTTGACGTCGGTGCCCTTGTACTTCCAGTGCGCGCACACGCCCAGCTCGGCTTCTTCGTGCATGGCGTGGGTGCGGATCTGCACTTCCAGCACCTTGCCCTCGGGGCCGATCACCGCGGTGTGCAGCGAGCGGTAGCCGTTCTCTTTCGGGTTGGCGATGTAGTCGTCGAACTCTTTCGGGATGTGCCGCCACAGGGTGTGGACGATACCGAGCGCGGTGTAGCAGTCGCGCATTTCCGGCACCAGCACGCGAACGGCGCGCACGTCGTAGATCTGGCTGAACTCCAGACCCTTGCGCTGCATTTTGCGCCAGATCGAATAGATGTGTTTGGCCCGGCCGCTGATGTCGGCATCGACGCCAGTAGCGGTCAGCTCATTTTTCAGCTGGCTCATCACATCGGCGATGAAACGCTCGCGATCCAGCCGCCGCTCATGGAGCAACTTGGCGATCTGCTTGTACTGATCGGGTTCCAGGTAACGGAAGGACAAGTCCTCCAGTTCCCACTTGATGTGACCGATCCCGAGACGGTGAGCCAGCGGCGCGTAGATGTCGAAGACTTCACGGGCGACGCGGTTGCGTTTCTCGTCGTCGGCGGTTTTCACCGCACGGATCGCGCAGGTGCGTTCGGCCAGTTTGATCAGCGCGACGCGCACGTCGTCGACCATGGCCACGAGCATCTTGCGCAGGTTTTCCACCTGGCCCTGAGTGCCCAGCACCAGGGATTGACGGGGGCTCAGGCTGGCGCTGATCGCCGCCATGCGCAACACGCCGTCGATGAGTTTGGCGACCACCGGACCGAAGCGCTGGCTGACCGCCGGCAGTTCGATCTGGCCTTCGCGCACGCCACGGTACAAGACCGCCGCGACCAACGAATCCTGATCGAGTTTGAGGTCGGCGAGAATCTCGGCGATCTCAAGGCCCGTGCGGAAACTCGAGGTCCCTTCGGACCATAGATTCTTCGCCGCATTGGCCTGTTGTTCAGACACACGAGCGAACTCGCATGCTTCCTTCAAGGCTTCGCGATCCAGTGCCAGATCGACACTGACCGCGTGATCGAGCCAAGCCTCGAGATTGATACTGCCGTCGGTGTTGATCGGCTGGTGTGCTCTCACCTGTACCATCTTGCTTACCTTCCCTACGACGCAGATTCAATGCGTCAAAATCGCTGACCTTCGTTGCCCATGAGCCCACGTCGGGCTGGTACGCGGCTGCATGGGCGGGCCAGTCGGACCAGACGAGCCTTCCTAGCTCGCTTCAAATAACGCCATGGCTTCGACATGCGCCGTTTGAGGAAACATATCGAGAATCCCGGCACGTTTTAACCGGTAGCCCTGCTTGATCAATTCAACCGTATCGCGCGCCAGCGTTGCCGGATTGCACGAGACATACACCAACCGTTTGGCGCCCAGGGACTTAAGCTTGCGCACGACCTCGAAAGCACCGTCACGCGGTGGGTCCAAGAGTACCGCACAAAAGCCTTCGCCGGCCCATTCGGCATCCGTCAAAGGCTGGGATAAATCGGCCTGAAAAAACTTCGCATTATGAAGATTGTTGCTAGCTGCGTTTTCCGCTGCCCGCTCGACCATCGCCTGCACGCCTTCCACCGCCACCACTTCGCGAACAGCCTTGGCCAGCGGCAACGCGAAGTTGCCCAACCCACAGAATAGATCGAGAACGCGTTCCTCGGCTTTCGGCTTCAGCCAGTCCAGCGCCTGGGCAACCATGGCTTCGTTGACCCCGGCGTTGACCTGAATGAAATCTCCCGGCCGGTACGCCAGGTTCAAATCCCACTGTTCAAGACGATAACGCAACGACTGATCGGCTTCGACCGGTTGCGGCTCGCCGTCGCCCTGCAGCCACAACTGGGCTTCATGGAATGCGCAGAAATCCTTGAGGATTGTCATGTCGGCGTCGGACAACGGCGCCATGTGCCGCAGCAACACGGCCAGCGATGAACCGCTGAACAATTCCACATGCCCCAACGCCTGAGGTTTGCTCAAGCGCCGGAGCATTTCCGGCAAGCGGGTCATGATCGGTTGCAAGGGCTGTACCAGCACCGGGCATTCGTTGATGGCCACGATGTCCTGACTGCCCGCCGCGCGAAAACCGACGTCGAGTTTTTTCGCTTTCATGTCCCAGCGCACCGCTACCCGGGCACGACGGCGGTAACCGAATTCCGGACCGCTCAACGGCGCTGCCCACTCTTCGGGTTCGACACCGGCGACACGCGATAATTGCTCCGCGAGCATGCGCTGTTTCAGGGCAAGTTGTTCGGTGTGCGGCAGATGTTGCACGCTGCAGCCGCCACAGCGACCGGCATGCGGGCACGGTGCCGGTCGGCGCAGTTCGCTGGCCTTAAACACTCGTTCGGTGCGCGCCTCGACCACTTTGCCGTGGGCTCCGAGCACGCGCGCCTCGATGTCTTCACCGGCCAGGGCACCGATGACGAACCAGGTACGGCCTTCGAAAAACGCGATACCGCGACCGTCATTGGCCAGGCGCTCGATGGTCAGGCGCTGCTTTTTGCCGGTCGGGACTTGCGGGGCCTTGCTGCCGCCCGTGGGCTGGAAGCGCAGGCCTCTCTCTTGCTTGGCCATCAGTTGGGCGCGTCGAAAATGCCGGTCGACAAGTAACGGTCGCCACGGTCGCAGATGATCGCGACGATCACCGCGTTTTCAACTTCCCGGGACAGACGTAGCATCGCTGCCACTGCACCACCCGAGGACACACCACAGAAAATGCCTTCTTCACGGGCCAGACGACGGGTCACGTCCTCGGCTTCGCTTTGGGCCATGTCGACAATCCGGTCCACGCGATCGGCCTGATAAATTTTCGGCAGGTACTCTTGCGGCCAGCGACGAATGCCCGGAATCGCCGAGCCTTCCATCGGTTGCAGACCGATGATCTGCACGTTCTCGTTCTGTTCTTTCAAGTAGCGCGAGACGCCCATGATGGTACCGGTGGTGCCCATGGAGCTGACGAAATGGGTAATGGTGCCTTCGGTCTGGCGCCAGATTTCCGGGCCGGTGGTGGTGTAGTGCGCCTCCGGGTTGTCCCCGTTGGCGAACTGGTCCAGCACCTTGCCACGGCCTTCGGCTTCCATTCGCTGGGCGAGGTCGCGGGCGCCTTCCATGCCCTCTTCCTGGGTGACCAGAATCAGCTCGGCGCCATAGGCCGTCATCGCGGCCTTGCGCTCGGCGCTGGAGTTGTCCGGCATGATCAGGATCATCTTGTAACCCTTGATCGCGGCGGCCATGGCCAGCGCAATCCCGGTGTTACCCGAGGTCGCTTCGATCAGCGTATCGCCGACGTGGATCTGCCCGCGCAGTTCGGCGCGAGTGATCATCGACAGCGCCGGCCGGTCCTTGACCGAACCCGCCGGGTTATTCCCTTCGAGCTTGAGCAAAAGGGTATTGCTGGTGGCGCCGGGCAGGCGCTGCAAACGAACCAGCGGAGTGTTGCCGACGCAATCGGCGATGGTTGGGTACTGCAAGGTCATGGCGTATTCGCAATCCAGACTGCGGGGGCGCCTATCATACCGGCAAACCTTCGCAGGCCATATCACGCAAAGTGTGGTGCTTATGGCTTATGGGAATAAGCGGCTAAATCAGTACTCTCTCCTCTCAACAGATCGGTTTCGACTTTGCCGCTGGGCAGGTCTGGAAACTCGACCAAGCAGGCATCGTGGAATCTCTCAAACGCAGATTGAATGTGTGTCAGCACTGCTGACACTGTTACCGAGTGAATAGCACGAGGCAATTGTCTCACCAGTGGTGCGACTTTCTCCTCGCCCCAGAGAAATCAGAGCGGCGATGGCTATTAGGGCCCCTTCACGGGCAAGCCCGCTCCCACATTTTATCTTTGTCGGTCACACATTCTGTGTTCGCAGCAGATCCACTGTGGGAGCGGGCTTGCCCGCGAAAGCGTCATCAGCCAACAAATGCATATTCAACCGCAACCCCACACTGGTGTTTTCAGCCCAAAGCCTCCCACCCTGACGCTGCACCGCATTCCGGGCAATGCTCAACCCCAGGCCAAACCCACCATCCCCCGGCCGCGAACCGTCGAGACGAATGAACGGACAAAAAATCCGCTCCAGATCGGTGTCAGCCACCCCGCCGCCCTGATCCTCCAGCCACAGGTGCCAGTAGTCGCCATCGCGCCGTCCACCGAGATGCACAACACCGCCGCTCGGCGAATGACGAATGGCATTGCGCAGGATATTTTCCAAGGCCTGGGCCAGGGTGTTGAGGTTGCCGCGCACCCAACAGGAGGAGTCCACGCCGCATTGCAACTGCGTCACTGGCCAGCAACTTTCATAGCAGGCGTTTTCCGTGAGCATTTCCCACAGGGCCTGAATCTGGATCGCCTCGTCGGGCAACGGCGCGCGCTCGGTGTCGAGCCAGGCCAGTTGCAACGTGTCCTCCACCAGTCGCTGCATGCCATCGACTTCGCGACCAATGCGTTCGCGCAACTGCAGCAGATCTTGCTCGCTTTCGCTGGCCACCCGCAGTCGACTCAGGGGTGTACGCAGTTCGTGGGACAAATCGCGCAGCAATTGTTGTTGCAGGGCCACCGTGCTTTGCAGGCGCTCGGACATGTGATCGAAGGCTCGGCCCAGCTCACCCAACTCATCGGCACGGTTGGTGGTGCGGCTCGACAGGCGAACGCCCAACTGATCGGCGCGCCAGGCATTGGCCTGCTCGCGCAGGTTATTGAGCGGCACAACCAGCAGCCGATACAGCCCGACGCACAGCAGCAATGTGAACATCCCGGGAATCACCCCGTTGGTGATCACGCGCCAGAACACCCGGTAGCGCCCGGGCATGAATCGCTGGGGCAGCTCGATCACCAGGCTGCCGGCGGACGCGTCGCTGGGAAACGGTATCCGCAGCCACGGCAGGCGTTTGCGGTGGATGGGCCAGTCCAGGCCGCGCAGAAAGGTCAGGTGCTCGATTTCCGGGTCGGTCAGCGACTGGCTGCTCAGCGACTGTAAATCACCGCCAATGACGCCCACCCAGCCCGCTTCACGCTGACGCATGCTTTGCAGCCAGGCATCGACGCCTTCATGCTGTTGCTGCTGCCACGCCTGCTCGGCCTCGGCGGCGTAGCGCGTCAGGGTACTTCGGGCGTCATCCGACAGGAACTGGTTCCGCTCCTCCATGTAGCGCCCCCAGGACCAGCTGAGCCAGATCATCAGCAGGCAGAACGCTACCAACAAACAGGCCAGCTTCCAGAACAGCGAATGCCGGCCCGGCAGATCAGACCACTTCATCGACAGCACTCAAGACGTAACCCTTGCCCCAGACCGTGCGCACTTCGCGCTCGGTGTAACCGATGGCCTTGAGCTTGCGGCGGATCTGACTGATGTGCATGTCCAGGCTGCGGTCATGGGCGGCGTAACCCCGCTGCAACACATGCTGATAAAGGAAAGCCTTGCTCAGCACTTCATCGCCGTTGCGGTTCAGCGTTTCCAGGAGTCGATACTCGCTGCGGGTCAGGCCAGCAGCGTGCTCGGCATAAAAGACATCACCGCGTTCATCATCGAAACGCAGGCTGTCCGCCGACGGGGCGATCGCTGCCGGTGCAGGTGCGGGTCGGCGGTCGAGCGCCACGCGCCGCAGGATCGCTTCGATACGCACCCCCAACTCAACCATGCTGAAGGGTTTGGGCAGGTAATCATCCGCGCCCAGGCGAAAACCACTGATGCGGTCCGCCTCGGCCCCGAGCGCCGACATCAGCACCACCGGCGTGGAATGGCTCTGGCGCAATTGGGTCAACACGCTCAAGCCGTCCAGGCCCGGCAGCAGAATATCCATCAGCACCACATCGAACGCTTGCTCGCGGGCAATGGCCAGGCCTTCCTGACCGTTCTGGCACCAGGTCACCTGAAAGCCGCTGCGGCCCAGATGCTCGTGTACATACGCACCCAGTACGAGGTCGTCTTCGATGGACAGGATGCGGGGATGGCCTACAGCGATGGGAGTCATGACTATCTGCAAATAATTCTCAGTTGGCGATTATTCAAGATTGCTTCGCCTGGGGCAACCCAAGCTTTGTCGACGCTGCAAAAGCGCCGGCCTGAGCGACGAATGACGACATCAATTTTACGAAGATTGCCCGCCTGCAAATCGCTACACTGCGCAAGTGGTGCGTGCGGGACGTACGTGCAGGTTATTCAATAGCTGGATGCAGGAGAGATGCGTGCTCAAGAAACTGGGAATTAAAGGCCGCGTGCTGTTGCTGACCCTGTTGCCGACCACCCTGATGGCGCTGGTCCTGGGCGGCTATTTCACCTGGATGCAGCAGTCCGACCTGCAAGCCCAACTCATGCAGCGTGGCGAGATGATCGCCGAACAACTGGCGCCCCTGGTGGCCCCGGCCATGGGTCACAAGAACACCCCACTGCTGGAACGCGTCGCCACCCAATACCTCGAAGAACCGGACGTACGCGCCGTGACGTTCCTCGGCCCCGACCGCACCCTGCTGGCCCATGCCGGCCCGACCATGCTCAATCAGGCCCCAACCGGTGACAGCTCGCAAATGCTGCGCCGCAGCGGCAACGACGCCACTCGCTACCTGCTGCCGGTGTTCGGCAAACACCGCAACCTGGCCGGCGACCTGATTCCCGATGAAGCCGACCGCCTGCTGGGCTGGGTCGAACTCGAACTGTCCCACAACGGCATGCTGCTACGCGGTTACCGCAGCCTGTTCGCCAGCCTGTTGCTGATCGGCGCGGGCCTGGCCGGTGCGGCGCTGCTGGCGTTGCGCATGGGCCGGACCATCAATCGGCCGATCAGTCAGATAAAGCTGGCGGTGGCGCAACTCAAGGACGGTCATCTGGAAACCCGTTTGCCGCCCCTCGGCAGCCAGGAACTGGATGAACTGGCGTCCGGCATCAACCGCATGGCCAGCACCTTGCAGAATGCTCAGGAAGAACTGCAGCACAGCGTCGACCAGGCCACCGAAGATGTACGCCAGAACCTGGAGACCATCGAAATCCAGAACATCGAACTGGACCTGGCCCGCAAGGAAGCCCTGGAGGCGAGCCGGATCAAATCCGAGTTCCTGGCCAACATGAGCCATGAAATCCGCACCCCGCTCAACGGCATTCTCGGTTTTACCCATCTGCTGCAAAAAAGCGAACTGACCCCGCGCCAGCTCGATTATCTGGGCACCATCGAAAAGTCCGCCGACAGCCTGTTGGGCATCATTAACGAGATTCTCGACTTCTCGAAAATCGAGGCCGGCAAACTGGTGCTCGATCATATCCCGTTCAACCTGCGCGATTTGCTGCAGGACACCCTGACCATCCTCGCGCCGGCCGCCCACGCCAAACAGCTGGAGCTGGTGAGCCTGGTGTATCGCGACACTCCGCTGTCACTGGTGGGCGATCCGTTGCGACTCAAGCAGATCCTCACCAACCTGGTCAGCAACGCCATCAAGTTCACCCGCGAGGGCACCATCGTCGCCCGTGCCATGCTCGAAGAAGAACACGAAGACAGCGTGCAACTGCGCATCAGCATTCAGGACACCGGCATCGGGCTGTCGAGCCAGGACGTGCGCGCCCTGTTCCAGGCCTTCAGCCAGGCCGACAATTCGCTGTCGCGCCAACCCGGTGGCACCGGCCTCGGTCTGGTGATTTCCAAGCGCTTGATCGAACAAATGGGTGGCGAGATCGGCGTCGACAGCACGCCGGGCGAAGGCTCGGAATTCTGGATCAGCCTGAGCCTGCCCAAGACCCGCGACGATGCCGAAGACTTGCCGGGGCCGCCGCTGCTCGGACGCCGGGTGGCGGTACTGGAAAACCACGAACTGGCGCGTCAGGCATTGCAGCATCAACTGGAAGATTGCGGCCTCGACGTCACGCCGTTCAATACCCTGGAAAGCCTGACCAACGGCGTGACCGGCGCCCATCAAACCGATCAGGCGATCGACCTTGCCGTGCTCGGCATCACCAGCAACGACATGCCACCGGAGCGCCTCAACCAGCACATCTGGGACCTCGAACACCTGGGTTGCAAAGTGCTGGTGCTGTGCCCGACCACCGAACAGACGCTGTTCCACCTCTCGGTGCCCAATCCCCACAGCCAGCTCCAGGCCAAACCGGCGTGCACGCGCAAGTTGCGGCGGGCGTTGTCCGATCTGGTCAACCCGCGCCAGCAGCGCAGCGACCCCGGCGAACCGGTGTCCAGCCGTGCGCCGAAGGTCCTGTGCGTCGACGACAACCCGGCCAACCTGCTGCTGGTGCAAACCCTGCTTGAAGACATGGGCGCCAAGGTGCTCGCGGTGGAAAGTGGTTACGCCGCGGTCAAAGCGGTGCAGAACGAGACGTTCGACCTGGTGTTGATGGACGTGCAGATGCCCGGCATGGACGGGCGCCAGAGCACCGAAACCATCCGTCAGTGGGAAAGCGAGCGGCATTGCACGCCTCTGCCGATCGTCGCCCTCACCGCCCACGCCATGGCCAACGAAAAACGCGCCTTGCTGCAAAGCGGCATGGACGACTACCTGACCAAACCGATCAGCGAACGGCAACTGGCGCAGGTGGTGTTGAAGTGGACCGGCCTGGCGCTGCGCAATCATGGGCCGGAGCGTTCCAGCGACAGTCACGGCGGCGGCCATGAGTTGCAAGTGCTCGATCATGAAGAAGGTTTGCGCCTGGCCGCCGGCAAGGCCGATCTGGCGGCGGACATGCTGGCGATGTTGCTGGCCTCGCTAGAGGCCGACCGCGAGGCGATTCGCTCGGCGCGCGAAAGCAACGACCAGAATGCCTTGATCGAACGCGTCCATCGCCTGCACGGTGCAACCCGCTATTGCGGCGTCCCGCAACTGCGCGCCGCCTGCCAGCGCAGTGAAACCCTGCTCAAGCAGCAGGACGCCAAAGCCTACGGCGCACTCGACGAGCTCGACCGGGCAATCAATCGCCTGGCCGCCCAGGCACGTATTAATGCTTGATGCAGGGCAATGGTGCCGAAACCATAACCGCTAAGCTCATGACACGCTTCCGAAGGCGCCCCACTCCCCTGTAGGAGCTGTCGAGTAAAACGAGGCTGCGATCTTTTGATTTAAGAATCAAAGTCAAAAGATCGCAGCCTCGTTTCACTCGACAGCTCCTACATAAAGCGTGATCGAGATAAAGCGTGATCAAGTTTTTCAGGAGGACCGCATGCGCACGATTCTTTTCAGCAGCCAGACCTACGACCGCGACAGTTTCCTCGGGGCCGAGCTACCCGCCGGCATCGAGCTGCAGTTTCAATCGGCCCGACTGAGCCTCGACACGGTCGCGCTGGCGGAGCACCACGAGGTGGTGTGCGCCTTCATCAATGACGACCTCAGCGCCCCGGTGCTCGAACAATTGGCGGCGGGCGGCACACGCCTGATCGCCCTGCGCTCGGCGGGTTACAACCATGTCGACCTGGCGGTGGCGAAACGCTTGGGACTGGCGATAGTGCGGGTCCCGGCCTATTCGCCACATGCGGTGGCCGAACACGCGGTGGCGCTGATCCTGGCGCTCAACCGGCGCTTGCACCGCGCCTACAACCGCACCCGCGAAGGGGATTTCAGCCTGCACGGGCTGACCGGCTTCGACCTGGTGGGCAAGACGGTCGGTGTGGTCGGCACCGGGCAGATCGGCGCGACCTTCGCGAAAATCATGAACGGCTTTGGCTGCCAGTTGCTGGCCTACGATCCCTACCCCAACCCACAAGTCGAAGCCCTCGGCGCACGTTACCTGAGTTTGCCCGAACTGTTGGCCGAGTCGCAGATCATCAGCCTGCACTGCCCGCTCAACGAGCAGAGCAAACACCTGATCAACCGCGAATCGCTGGCGCACCTGCAACCCGGCGCGATGTTGATCAACACCGGGCGTGGCGGTCTGGTGGACACGCCCGCGTTGATCGACGCATTGAAGGACGGCCAACTGGGCTATCTGGGGCTGGATGTGTATGAAGAAGAGGCGCAGCTGTTTTTCGAAGACCGCTCCGACCTGCCGCTGCAGGACGATGTGCTGGCGCGATTACTGACCTTTCCTAACGTGATCATCACCGCGCACCAGGCCTTCCTGACCCGCGAAGCCTTGAGTGCGATTGCCACGACGACCCTGCAAAACATCGCAGCCTGGGCCGCCGGTGCGCCGCTTAATCGGGTCGAGGGCTGACGCCCTCAGGCCTTGGACAACAGGATCATCAGTGCCAGCCAGCCGAAACCGATCAAGCGCTGGCCGAGGGAATGTCCGCGACGCAGCAAGAACCAGACAAAGAACGGCGGTAGCAGAAAAATCATGATCTTCAGCCAGAGTTCTACCGGTCGCGACCCGGCAGGGGCCATTGCCGGTGCAGGGAGCTCGGCGGCGACTTCGGCTTTACGTCTGCGCCCGAACGCCGCGGGGGTGACCCTGGCGACTTTCTCATCCGCTGGCAAACGCCCGAAAGAAAGCGGCGCCTCCTGACGCGTCGGCTTCGAAGCGGCCGCTTGCACCGTCCCCGCAGGTGCACCGCAATGAATGCAAACAGGCGCCACAGAACTGATGCTTTGTTTGCACTCATAACATTCGATCAACGCCATGTCCGTTCCTTAGCACTGCAAAAGCGGCAGTGTGCCATGAGTCGGCAGGTAATTTGAACCAGATCGAAGGTCACATGCCCGCGCCATACTGCGCCGATGTCCGTGCTAGCATGCCGCGCATATTTGGAGGACCCATGGTCGAACACGATTTCCGCTATAGCCTGATGAACCCGCAACACACCCTCACCGAATGCCGCGCCCTTGTGCCGGGGCGTTATCAAGTCACCGGCAACGGCGGCTCGATTCGTAACAACGACGTGTTGATCGTGACCCTTAAAGGCAGCAAAGACTTGTCCATGCGCCTGTCTGTCGAAACCGTTCGCCACCTGATCAACCCGCCCGGCCAATGGGTCGCGGTGGCCAGTGGTCCGGTGTTCGGCGAATTGGCGATCCACACCTGGAAAGTCAATTGCGACAGCTGCGCCAAAGAGTTGAGCTTCGAGTTCGCGGTCGACGCCAAGCTGGGCAACAAGGCTGAAAAGCCTGCGGCCACGGCACGGATCAGCGAGTTGGGCTGGACCACTGTTGGCGAGAAACACCTGTGCCCGACATGCCAGGAGCCCGTGTGATGAAACGCCTCGCTTTGGCCGCGATGGCTGGCGCCAGCCTGCTGGGCTGCGCCGCCGACCCGGTGCAATTGCAACAGAACCGCAGCTACATTCTGGAGTGGATCGGCGAACGTCCGTTGATGGACTACAGCCACCTGACCATCACCCTCGGTGAAGACGGTCGGGCCTACGGCAACGGCGGCTGCAACCACTGGTTCGCGCCGTACACCCTGGAAGGCGACAAGCTGAGTTTCGGCAAGGTCGGCAGCACCCGCAAACTCTGCGCACCGGCGCTGATGGAACAGGAAAAGCGTTTCCTTCAGGCCCTGGAAAACGTGCAACGCTGGGACGTGTCGCCGATCGACCAGATGCGCTTTTGGCCAGCCGAAGGCAAGCCGCTGCGTTGGTGGCTTGAAGAGGGTTGATCATCAGCCCCGAAAAGATCGCAGCCTCGCCAAGGCTCGACAGCTCCTACATGGATTGCCGAACATCTTGTAGGAGCTGTCGAGCCTCGGCGAGGCTGCGATCTTTTGCTCTTAGTTCTTCGCCTGCAACGCCTCAAGCTTGGCCATCACCCCCGCCGCCGTCTGCTCGCCCATCAGCTGTTCACGCACTTTGCCCTTGTTGTCGATGATGTAGGTCACCGGCAGCGCCTCACTGCGCGGCAATTCGAACAGTTCCGCCGGATCCTGCGCCAGCACGGTGAACTTGATCCCCAGCTTCTCGCTGGCGCTCTTCAGCTCTTCACCCTGCACATTGTCGAAGTTGACCCCGAACACACCGATCTTCTTGTCCTTGAGTTGCTCGGCCAGGGTGTTCAGTTCAGGGATTTCGGTACGGCAAGGGCCGCACCATTCGGCCCAGTAATTGAGCACCAGCCATTGTTTGTCCAGACGCTCGGCGGCGACTTTGTGGCCGTTCTGGTCGATGCCATAGTCGTTACCGCAGCCCCCCAGCATCAACGCGCCCATGATCGCCAATGCCGCTGCCAGTCGTCTTGTCATGTAGTTATCCTTGTCAAAAAAAGAATACTGCCGCGACCCATTGCCTCCCAAGGTTCTGGAATACGCGCCGCACAGTTAGAATAGCCGCCACCTTACGCAAGATGCGACCCGCACATGACCGATCTGACGCTTTATCACAACCCGCGCTGCTCGAAATCCCGCGGTGCGCTCGAACTGCTTGAAGCCCGTGGCCTGGCCCCGACCGTGGTCCGCTACCTGGAAACCCCGCTGGACGCCGTGCAAATCAAGAGTCTGCTGAGCAAACTCGGCCTCAGCGCCCGGCAACTGCTGCGCACCGGCGAGGATGAGTACAAAACCCTCAACCTGGCCGACAGCAGCTTGAGCGAGGCGCAATTGATCGCGGCCATCGCGGCGCACCCGAAACTCATGGAGCGACCGATTCTCGAAGTCGGCGACAAAGCCATCATCGGCCGTCCGCCGGAGCAGATCCTGGAGTTGCTGCCGTGAGTGCCCCGTACATTCTGGTTCTGTATTACAGCCGCAGCGGCTCGACCAATGAGATGGCCCGGCAGATTGCCCGCGGCGTCGAGCAGGCCGGCCTGGAAGCCCGGTTGCGCACGGTCCCGGCGATCTCGACCGAATGCGAAGCCGTGTCCCCGGACATTCCGGACGAAGGCGCGCTGTACGCCAGCCTCGACGACCTGAAGAATTGCGCGGGCCTGGCCATGGGCAGCCCGACCCGTTTCGGCAACATGGCGGCACCGCTCAAGTACTTCCTCGATGGCACCAGCAACCTGTGGCTGACCGGCGCCCTCGTCGGTAAACCGGCTGGCGTGTTCACTTCCACCGCGAGCCTGCACGGCGGCCAGGAAACCACGCTGCTGTCGATGATGTTGCCGTTGCTGCACCACGGCATGCTGATCACCGGCCTGCCGTACAGCGAATCGGCGTTACTGGAAACCCAGGGCGGCGGTACACCGTACGGCGCCAGCCACCACGCCGGTGCCGACGGCAAAAGTGGACTCGATTCCCACGAAGTGGCGCTGTGCCGCGCGTTGGGCCTGCGCCTGGCCAAGACTGCACTGAAACTGGAGAGCTAAGGTGGCCAAGAAGCCAAAGATTCTGCCCTCCATCGAATGGCTGGAGCCTCGGGTACGGGCGATGCGCGTCATCAGCCTGATCTGTTTTTTGGGCCTGGTGGGGCTGCTCTGCGCCTACTATCTGCTGGTCGCCGACCTGCATGGCGCGCGGCCGTGGGTGATTCTGCTGATCGAACTGGTGCCGCTGCTGTTGCTGGCGCCGGGGATGATTGTCGGCAGCGCACGCGGGCATTCGTGGATGTGTTTTGTGGTGAACCTATATTTCATCAAAGGTGCATTGGCCGCGTATGACCCCAATCGGCAGCTGTTCGGTTTGCTGGAGATGGGCGCGAGCCTGGCGGTGTTTTGTTCGGCGTTGCTGTATGTGCGGTGGCGGTTTCAGTTGAATCGCAAGTTGGCGGGTGAGGGGGAAATCTCGGTCGCCTGATCTGGCGCCTTCGCGAGCAAGCCCGCTCCCACATTTGACCGCATTTCTTCAGGGAGAACTCGGTCGAATGTGGGAGCGGGCTTGCTCGCGAATGGGGCGACGCGGTCTTAATGGTTGACTGTGTAAGCCAGCATCATCGAAATCTGGCTCATCGGCCGCCCGCCACTCTGTTCATGCCACTGATTGAACACATCCTGTACCAACGCCAAATCCCTCTGGCTGGTCGGCACCTTGTCGACGATCTTCTGTGCATTCAACCCCGCCACCACGTCGTAGCTCGGCACAAACGTGTCCTTGCCCACCATGCGCAAGAAGCGCGGCGCTGACAGTCCACCCAATTGATGGCCGCGCTTTTTCAGGTAGGTCCACAACCCGACGATGTCGGTCACCGGCCAATCGGCAATCAGTGCACCGAAGCTGCCCTTCTCATGGGCAACGTCCAGCACGAACTGCGCATTGCGCGGCACGCTCTTGAGCTTGCCCAGGTGGCGGATGATCCGTGCGTCCTGCATCAGGCGTTCAAGGTGTTCGGCGCTCATCAGCACGACTTTTTCCGGCTCGAACTTGAAAAACACCTCTTCGAACGACGGCCACTTGGCATCTACCAGGCTGTGCTTGAGCCCGGCGCGGAATACCCGCAGGGCCATGGTCGAGAGGTAGCGATCGTCGCTGATCTTGCGCAATTGCGCCGGGGTCTTGGGAACGGGCAGATGGGCTTCCAGTTCAGCCGCCGAACCGAAGCGGTTCAGACAGTATTCGTGCAGCCACTTGTAATCGCGCATGCCCTCTCCTGAGGAGTCAGTGAATAGACCCTGTGGGAGCCAGCCTGCTGGCGATGGCGGCGGGTCAGTCAACAATGAGGTGTCTGACCCACCGCCATCGCCAGCAGGCTGGCTCCCACAGTGATGGTGTTTAGAGGTTGACGATATTGACGAACCGCGACGCGGCGGTTTCGTCGATACGCAGGTTGGTGAAGTCGAACAGGTTGCGGTCCGCCAGTTGCGACGGGATGACATTCTGCAAGCTGCGGAAAATGCTCTCGGTGCGGCCAGGGGTTTTGCGTTCCCAGTCCTGCAGCATGTCCTTGACCACCTGGCGTTGCAGGTTTTCCTGCGAACCACAGAGGTTGCACGGGATGATCGGGAATTGCTTGAAGTCCGAGTAGGCCTGGATGTCTTTTTCGTTGCAGTAGGCCAGCGGGCGGATCACCACGTTGCGGCCATCGTCGGCGCGCAGTTTTGGCGGCATGGCCTTGAGCGAACCGTTGAAGAACATGTTCAGGAAGAACGTCTCGACGATGTCGTCGCGGTGATGACCGAGGGCCATCTTGGTCGCACCGATTTCGTCGGCAAAGGTGTAGAGCGTACCGCGACGCAGGCGCGAGCACAGTGAACACGTGGTCTTGCCTTCCGGAATCAGCTCCTTGACCACCGAATAGGTGTCTTTCTCGACAATGTGGTACTCGATGCCCAGGGTTTTCAGGTAGGCCGGCAGCACCTCTTCCGGGAAACCCGGCTGCTTCTGGTCCATGTTCACGGCCACGATCTCGAACTTGATCGGGGCAACCTTCTGCAAATGCATCAGCACATCGAGCATCGTGTAGCTGTCCTTGCCACCGGACAGGCAGACCATGACCTTGTCGCCGTCTTCAATCATGTTGAAATCGGCAACAGCCTCGCCGGCCTGGCGGCGCAGGCGCTTTTGCAGTTTGTTCTGGTTGACCGTAAGAGTGCCCATGACGCGAAATCCGTGAGGTGTGACGAAAGGCCGGCATTTTACGCAAAAACGCTTCGTGGGCGAAGTGCTCCCACACCGATGGTTGATGACAGACCCTGCGGCGATTAACAGAAGTGTTTACAGCGCGATTTGCTCTAACGCCCCGCAACCTGTGCCGTTCAGACCTTTCTATACTGCGACATAAGGTCACACACAGATCCAGACCTTTCCTTACTTGGCCAATTTGGCCTGTAGGCGCTCCACTGGGGGGCGACGGTAAAAACAAGAGGAGTGACTGGCATGATCCATCACGTAGTGGGGCTCTTCACCCACCCTGATCAAGAATGGCGAGAAATCCGTGGCGACCAGGAGGAAAGCATCAGCCACATGTACCTCACACACACTCTGATTCTGGCGGCGATCCCCGCAGTGTCGGCGTTTATCGGCACCACACAGGTCGGCTGGGTCATCGGCAATCGAGCGCCGGTGATGCTGACCCAGGAAAGTGCGCTATGGATGACGATCATGTCGTACCTGGCGATGCTCGGCGGTGTTGCCGTCATGGGCGCGTTCATCCACTGGATGGCCCGCACGTATGACGCCAACCCAAGTCTGGCACGCTGCGTAGCCTTTGCGACCTACACCGCGACTCCGCTGTTCATTGGCGGTCTGGCGGCGCTGTACCCCCACATGTGGCTCGGGATGATCGTCGGCACCGCGGCCATTTGCTACACGGTCTACCTGTTGTACGTGGGGCTACCGACGTTCATGAACATTCCATCTGACGAGGGGTTTCTGTTTTCAAGTTCGGTACTGGCCGTCGGTTTGGTGGTGCTGGTGGCCATCATGGCGTTCACGGTCATTGTCTGGGGACTCGGCGTGGGGCCGGTCTACACTAATTAGCAACACTCCACCCAAAAACTAGATCTGCCAACACAGGCCGCCGCAAGGCGGCCTTCTAATGCAGGGGCGACGACCATTCGGCGCCCAGGCGATTCGCAAGTCCCGAGGGTTGCGGCATACTCGACGTCTCTGGAGATCCATCAAGCATGCCCGAGCAACTCAATACCCGCGTCGAAGACTGTTTCCAACAAGCTGAATCCTTTTTCAAACGACCTTTCAAACGCCCCGTGGTGAGCCTCAAGCTGCGCGGGCAAAAAGCCGGTGTCGCGCATTTGCACGAAAACCTGCTGCGCTTCAACCCGCAGCTGTACCGGGAAAACGCCGAGGACTTCCTCAAGCAAACCGTGGCCCACGAGGTCGCGCACCTGATCGCCCATCAACTGTTCGGCGACCGTATCCAGCCCCACGGTGAAGAGTGGCAACTGATCATGCGCGGCGTGTACGAACTGCCGCCCAATCGTTGCCACACCTACGACGTCAAGCGTCGCAGCGTGACCCGCTACATCTACAAATGCCCCTGCGCCGACAGCGATTTCCCGTTCTCGGCCCAGCGCCATAGCCTGGTGCGGCAGGGGCGACGGTATTTGTGCCGGCGGTGCCGGAGCACATTGGTGTTTAGTGGGGAGATGCGGGTCGAGTAGCCGGATTTGTGGTGTTTGGGCCGGCCCCTTCGCGAGCAAGCCCGCTCCCACATTTGATCTTCGCCGTGACACAAATCCAATGTGGGAGCGGGCTTGCTCGCGAAGGCGGCCGATCAGGCGCTACACAACCACCTTGGCAAGCCGCAACTCTGCGATCCGCTGTGCACTAAACCCCAACTCCCCCAACACCTGATCCGTGTGCTGCCCCAGCGCCGCACCAATGTGTTTAGGCTCAGGCAACCCGTCTGAAAACTTCAACGGACACGCCATCTGCGCCTGATACGTGCCATCCCCGCGCGGTACTTCGGTCACCAGCGCCCGAGCCCGTAGCTGCGGATGCCGCACCGCTTCGCTCACACTCAACACCGGCTCCACGCACGCATCAACCCCGGCAAACAGCTCGCACAGTTCCGCAAAATCATGTTTCTCGAATTCAGCCTTCAACTCATTCTTCAATGCCTGTTGCTCGGCGGGTTTCGGTGACAGGCCCTTGGCCGCCAGTTCCGGGCGTCCAAGCGCCGTACACAGTTGTTGCATGAACACCGGCTCCAGACTGCCCACCGATAGCCAACGCCCATCCCGCGAACGGTAGTAGTCGTAGAAACTGCCGCCATTGAGCACCTGCGCCTCCCGGCCCGGCTCCTCGCCACACGCCAAGTACCCGGCACCGGCCATGGCGTTCAGGCTAAAGGCGCAGTCGGTCATGCTCACGTCCAGATGTTGCCCCTGCCCCGTTTGCTGCCGAGCGATCACCGCTGCTAACAAACCAATCACCCCATGCAACGAACCACCGGCGATATCCGCCACCTGCATGCCCAACGGCAACGGCCCGCTGTCGGCGCGGCCGGTGTAACTCGACAGTCCTGCCAGGGCCAGGTAATTGATGTCGTGGCCAGCGCGATCCTTGTACGGACCGGTCTGGCCGTAACCGGTGATCGACACATAGATCAGTTTCGGATTGATCGCCTTCAACGCCTCATAACCCAATCCCAGTCGCTCCATCACGCCGGGACGGAATTGCTCCAGCACGATGTCGTAGTCCTTGAGCAGTTGCTTGACCACGTCCAGCGCCGCCGGTTGCTTGAGGTCCAGGGCCAGGCTGCGCTTGTTGCGATTGAGGTAGGCATGGCTGGCGGAGACGCCCCGGTCGTGCGGCGGCAGCACCCGCAGCAGGTCCATGCGGCTGGGCGATTCGATGCGCAGAACCTCGGCCCCCATGTCCGCCAGCAACAATGAGGCGAACGGCCCCGGCAGCAGTGTCGAGAAATCCAGAACCTTGAGTGATGCCAGTGGACCGAGCATGAGCGTTCTCCGTAATCGATGCCCCCAGCCTAGGCAGGCATTGGCGTTGCGGCAATCACCTTATGCACCAGATGCGCTGACCGTTGCGCTCAAATCCCGGGCATTAAAAAACCCGCCGAAGCGGGTTTTTCATTGCAACGAGGCTTACTTGACGTTCTGCGGGGTTGGGCCTTCGGCCACGCCCAGGTCGTCTTCCACACGCTCGTCAGCGATACCGCGACCGCCAGACGCCAGTTCGGCGTGCATCACGTCCACGTCCAGTTCCTTGACCCACTTGGCCACGACCAGAGTCGCCACCGCGTTACCGACCAGGTTGGTCAGGGCACGGGCTTCGGACATGAAACGGTCGATACCGAGGATCAGCGCCAGACCGGCAACCGGCAGATGGCCAACAGCCGACAGGGTGGCGGCCAGCACGATGAAGCCGCTACCGGTCACGCCAGCAGCGCCTTTCGAGGACAGCAGCAACACCACCAACAGGGTGATCTGGTGCGTGATGTCCATGTGGGTGTCGGTTGCCTGAGCAATGAACACTGCGGCCATGGTCAGGTAGATCGCGGTACCGTCGAGGTTGAACGAGTAACCGGTCGGGATCACCAGGCCAACGACAGATTTCTGCGCGCCCAGACGTTCCATTTTGATCAGCATGCGTGGCAGTACCGACTCCGAGGAGGAAGTACCCAGCACAATCAGCAGCTCTTCACGGATGTAACGGATCACTTTCAACACGCTGAAACCGTGAGCGCGCGCGATACCGCCCAGCACCACCAGGATGAACAGCAGGCAAGTGATGTAGAAGCAGGCCATCAGCTGACCCAGTTGCACCAGCGAACCGACGCCGTAGGCACCAATGGTGAACGCCATGGCACCGAAGGCACCCAGTGGCGCGAGCTTCATGATCATGTTGATGATGTTGAACATCACGTGGGCAAAGCGATCGATGAAGTCGAGGATCGGCTTGCCGTAGGCACCCAGGCGATGCAGGGCGAAACCGAAGATCACCGAGAACATCAGTACTTGCAGGATATCGCCCGTGGCGAACGCACCGACGATGGTCGACGGGATCACGTTCAGCAGGAAGCCAACGACGCTTTGATCCGCACCGGCCGCTACATAAGCCGCTACTTTAGAGGCATCCAGGGTAGTGACGTCGATGTGCATGCCGGCACCCGGCTGCACGATGTTGACCACCACCAGACCGACCAGCAAGGCGATGGTCGAAACGATTTCGAAGTACAGCAGCGCGTAGCCGCCCGTCTTGCCGACCGACTTCATGTTCTGCATGCCCGCGATACCGCTGACGACGGTGCAGAAGATGATCGGGGCAATGATCATTTTGATCAGTTTGATGAACCCGTCACCCAGCGGCTTGAGGGCCACACCGGTCTGCGGGTAGAAGTGACCGAGCAGGATGCCGATGGCGATAGCAACGATCACCTGAAAATACAGGGATTTATACAGTGGCTGACGAGTCGTCATTGCAAAGTTCCTCAAGAGTGCCCGGTGACAACATCCACCTGTTGCCCTGAACACTTCGATTGCGAACCCTCCTGCACTGGAGGGATTTGTTTTGTCGAGCTGCGCAACGGCAGGCATCTGCTCGTTGTATCGCAAGGCCCGTGCCACCTTCGCCAAATTGCCTGCAAGCCTTTTGACATCAAGGGTTGCAGCTTTTTCGTTGTCACCGAGCGGCGACAGCAAGTGGCGGATTTCCGCCCATCCGCCAAATCGCATCCTGCAATTTGGCGGATATCCGCCTTGTTAGTCGTCAGGCTCCCCGGCTACCATCCGTCGCTCAATGGCCGGACCTGCCTTGCATGAGAGAACGCAACATCGCCAGTCATTTCGCCCGTGCCGCGCTCGGTGGCGCGCGTCGGCTGGGTTACGACTGTTCAAACCTGCTGCAGCAATTGGGGATCAGCCCCGAGTTGCTCGACGAGCCACGTGCGCGTATTGCGCCGGAGCAGTTCACTCGGTTGATCCAGGGGTTGTGGCAGGCACTCGACGACGAATACCTTGGCTTCGGGCCTGCACCGAGCAAAACCGGCACCTTCGCCATGATGTGCCACGCGGTGATTCACTGCCGCACGCTGGAGAAAGCACTCCATCGCGGCTTATTGTTTTATAGCCTATTCCCCGAGGGTCCGCGCCTGACCCTGACCCGCGAAGGCGAAATGATCCGCTTGAGCCTGGATGATTCGAGCTTCCACGACCCGGACCATTTCCTCAGCGAAAGCCAGTTGATGGTCTGGCATCGGCTCGGCAGTTGGCTGATCGGCCAGCGCATTCGTCTGGAGCAGGTGACGTTCAGTTATCCGAAACCCGAGCATGGCGCCGAATACGATTTGCTGTTTCCCTGCCCCATGGAGTTTTCCACGGCTCAAAGCAGCCTGCTGTTTCACTGTCGCTACCTGAACATGCCGCTGTTGCAGGACGAACGGACCCTCAAGCATTTTCTCGAACATTCCCCCGCCGACCTGTTGTCGCGCCCGGACGATGGCGACAGTTTGAGCAGCCAGCTGCGACGTTTGCTCAGCCGCGACAGTTCACGCTGGCCGGACCTGGAAGCGGTGGCTGCGCACCTGCACATCAGCCCGCAGACCTTGCGCCGGCATCTGCGTGAAGAGGGTTCGAGTTTTCAGGAATTGAAGGACCAGTTGCGCCGCGACATCGCGATTTATCACCTGAGCCGCGCGGACCTGTCGTTGCAACAGATCGCCGAGCAGCTGGGGTTTTCCGAGCCTTCGGCGTTTCATCGGGCGTTCAAGAAGTGGACCGGGTTGACGCCTGGGGCTTATCGGGCGCAGGAGAATTGAGTTTCAGTGCTGAGTTTTGTGCTGAAGTTTCTGGCCTCTTCGCGAGCAAGCCCGCTCCCACACTTGACCGAGTTCTTCCTGGAGAAACGCGATCAATGTGGGAGCGGGCTTGCTCGCGAAGAGGCCAGCAAAGCCACCCTAAACCGCAGGAAAATGAATCCGGAACGCCGCCCCGCCCATGGGTGAATCCCCCAGCGTCAGTTTGGCGCTGTAGCTCTCGATAATGTCCTTGACCACCGCCAACCCGATCCCCTGCCCCGGATGCTGGCGGTCCAGCCGTTCCCCACGCTGCAAAATCCGCGCACGCTGATCCGTTGGTACGCCGGGCCCATCGTCCTCGACGCACAACTCGATCCCGCTCAAGCTCTCGCGCACGCTGATGCGTACTTCGCCGAGGCACAGGCGATAGGCGTTTTCCAACAGGTTGCCCATCATCTCCAGCAAGGCGCCCTGCTCGATCGGCACATAACACTGCTCCGGCAGATCGAAGGCGACCCGCACGCGCTTGTCGCGGTAGACCTTGTCCAGCGTGTCGCACAGGCTTTGCAGCACTGGGCGCAGGCGCACCTGATGGCGTACAAGGCCGCTTTTACGCAGGCTGGCGCGCTGCAATTGATAGCTGATCTGCTGGCTCATGCGTTCGATCTGGGTTTGCAGCACCCAGGCCTGATCGCGATCCGCCGGGCGCTGGGCCAGGTCTTCGCTGACGCCTTGCAACACCGCCAGCGGGGTTTTCAGGCTGTGGGCCAGGTCGTCGAGGGAGTCACGGTAACGGCTACGCTGTTCGCGTTCGCTGTGCAGCAAACGGTTGAGGGAACCGGTCAGGCGCAGCAGCTCGCGCGGGTGTTGTTCGCTGAGGCTTTCACGGGTGCCGCTTTCGATCTCGTCGAGTTCCTGACTCAGCCGGCGCAACGCCTGCAAGCCCCAGGTCAGACCGATCCACAGCAACGCGAGCAGCACCAGCAAGGCCGCGCCGAAGCCCAGGTAGAGGTTTTCGCGCAGGCCTTCGAGGGTGGTTTCGTACTCACGCACCGGTTGCAGCGCAACGATGCTGAACGCCGCGCTTTTGCCGCCCAGCAGTTTGACCTCGACGTCATAGACGAAGAATTCCTGACCGTTGGCTTCGCTGATCCGCGCGAACTCGTTGCCGCGTCCGTCGTAACGCGGCTTGTAGTTGATGTGCTCTTCCTGGGTGCCTTTCGAACGCCAGACCAGGTGGCCTTCACGGTCGTAGATGTAGCCGAGCAAACGGCTGTCGGTGAGGTTGAAGCGCTCGTCGGGCAATTGCGCCGGCATCTGCAAGCGATTGCCGTCCACCCGGGCGGCGGAGATCAGCGTGGTGACGTCCGACGCCAAACGCTGCTCGATCGAATCCTGCAACGCCAGGCTGAACGCGCCCTGCATCGCTGGCAACAAGGCCAGCATGAATAACACCGCCAGGATCGTGGCGGCGAGCATCAACCGGACACGAAGCGAGCGAATCAAGTGCAGCGCTCATTAAACAGGTAGCCGAGGCCACGCACGGTGTCGATCGGCTTGAAGCCGTTCGGGCCCTCAAGTTTGCGGCGCAGGCGACCGACCAGCACTTCGATCACATTCGGATCGCGCTCGTCATCGTCCGGGTAGAGCTGTTCCATCAAACGGTCCTTGGCCACCACCTGCTGGTGATGGCGCATCAGGTACTCGAGGATCCGGTACTCGTACGCGGTCAGCGCCAGCGGTTGTTCATCGAGCGAGGCCTGTTTGCGATTGAGGTCCAGCAACAGCGGCCCGGCGACGATCGTCGACTGGGTGAAACCGCTGGAGCGGCGCAGCAGCGCGTTCAGCCGCGCGTCCAGCTCTTCGAACTGGAACGGCTTGACCACGTAGTCGTCGGCACCGGCGGCCAGGCCTTCGACCTTGTCCTGCCAGTTGCCGCGCGCGGTGAGAATCAGGATCGGAAAGGTCTTGCCCCGCGCGCGCAGCTGACGGATCAGGTCGAGCCCGCCCATCCCCGGCAAACCGAGGTCGATCACCGCCAGGTCATGGTTGAACTGCTCGGTCTGGTACAACGCCTCTTCGGCGTTGGCCACGGACTCGACCACATGGCCGCTGTCCGTCAGGCGGGTTTGCAGGTGATGGCGCAACAGCGCTTCATCTTCGACGACCAGCAGTTTCATAACGCTCTCCAGGGCAAAATCATCATCTCCAGCGGCAATGCCACGGTCACTGTAGGAGCAAGCTTGCCCGCGAAGACGGCGGCACAGTCAACATTGTTGTTGCCTGACACACTGCTTTCGCGAGCAAGCTTTGCTCCTACACAGGTTTCGCGTTGGCGCATGCCCCTGTCAGAAAGCGTAGTTGGCGGACAGGTACGTCTGGGCGCTGCTGGTCAGCTCCAGCGAGCCCTGTTTGCTGCCGCCGCGCTCGCTCATCTCGGTGCGGGCGTTACTGCGCAGGTAACGGTAACCCAGTTCAACCGAGGTGTTTTGCGAAACCTGTTGCAGGACACCCAACTGGCCGCCGATGGCGTAACCGATGTCGCTGTCGCGGCTGAAGCCTGGGGAGTCCTGGGTCAGTTTGGTCAAGCCGGCCGTGGCGCCGCCAAACAGCTTGGTGCTGCCGCCCACCGGGTAGAACAGATCGTAGCTGCCCAGGAGGTTTTCCTGACGCAGTTTAATGCCATTGTGCGAGCCCGACACGTTGTCGTACGTGGCGTAGTAGCGGCCCTGGCTGTTTTGCTGGCCCAGACGTACACCCCAGGTGTTGTCCTTGCCGATCACGCCGGCGGCGTCCGGGCTGTTGAGGTTGTTGTTCAGTGCGTGGGACTTTTTGACCTTGTCGCTGGTCTGTCCAAAAGTAAGGCTGGCAAAGTTGTCGTCAGAGGCGAACGCGGCGGTACTTGCGCCCAGGACGGTGAAAGCCAGAAGCAGATTTTTGAAACCAGTCATAGGGGAGTTTCCTTATGCGCTATGTGCTTTTTGGGTACGGGGCAAGGTTACGCACCCGGCCCTGAACTCCCCCTGAACGCACTCTGAACCAGAGCTGAATCAAAACGACTCGGCGGGTTTAACGACTTTGATCAGGAGATTCGACCATGCGCGTGTTTCTCGCTGTCCTGTTACTGACCCTGAGCGGGCTGACCCAGGCCGCCATCAAGACTCAGGAAATTCCCTACCAAAGCGCCGACGGCACCCAGCTGATCGGCTATTACGCCTACGACGACGCCATCAAAGGCCAACGCCCCGGTGTGGTGGTGGTGCATGAATGGTGGGGGCTCAACGACTACACCAAGCGCCGCGCCCGTGACCTCGCCGGTCTGGGCTACAGCGCGCTGGCCATCGATATGTATGGCGACGGCAAGAACACCGAGCACCCAAAAGACGCCATGGCCTTCATGCAAGCGGCGTTGAAAGACAGCACGGCCTCCAGCGCGCGGTTCCAGGCCGGGCTCGACCTGTTGAAGAAACAGGCGCAAACCGATCCGAATAAACTCGCGGCCATCGGTTACTGCTTCGGCGGCGGAGTGGTGCTGAATGCGGCGCGTCAAGGTGTGCCGTTGGCAGGCGTGGTGAGTTTTCACGGTGCGCTGGCGACCAAAACGCCGGCGACACCGGGCAGCGTGAAAGCCAAAATCCTCGTCGAGCATGGCGCGCTGGACAGCATGGTGACGGCGGATAACGTGGCGGCGTTCAAGTCCGAAATGGACAAGGCCGGCGCCGACTACCAGTTCGTCAGCCTTGAGGGCGCCAAGCATGGCTTCAGTAATCCTGATGCCGACCGCCTGAGCCATGGCGATCACGCCGGGCCGGACATTGGTTACAACAAGGCGGCGGATGACAAGTCGTGGGCGGACATGCAGGCGTTTTTCAAGAAGATATTTGGTTGATCAGGTAGACCCGAGGTGCGGCCATTCGCGAGCAAGCCCGCTCCCACATTTGACCGGTTTCTTCCTGGGGAAATGCGATCAAATGTGGGAGCGGGCTTGCTCGCGAAAGCCGCGCCGCCGATCTGAGCCTTTGCACTACCCAGTTCCTGAGCAACCCGGCAAAATGCCCACCATGAATCCCGCCCCCGCCCTTCCCGCCTGCTGCACCCCACTCGATGCCCATTGGCCGCTGCCGTTTGTGCTGGCCGATACGGTGCTGTTGAGTACTCACTTCGATACCTCGCAACTGGCCAGCGATGACTTTCAACGCAGCGCCATCGAGCCACCCGCGAGTATCCAGCGCTCGGTCGCCAAGCGGCAGGCGGAGTTTCTCGCCGGGCGGGTCTGCGCCCGGGCGGCGTTGCAGCAGCTGGAAGGGCTGAGTTTCATCCCGGCGATTGGCGAAGACCGTGCGCCAGTGTGGCCCAGCCATATCACCGGTTCGATCACCCACAGCACCGGCCGGGCGGCGGCGATTGTCGCGAATAAACGCCACTGGCGTGGCCTGGGCATGGATTTGGAAAACCTGCTCAATGTGGAACGGGCCGAACGCCTGGCCGGGGAAATCCTCACTCCACCCGAATTGCAGCGCATGGCCGCCGGCCGTCGCGATCAACTGGCGATGTTAGTGACCCTGACGTTTTCGGTGAAAGAGAGCCTTTTCAAGGCGCTCTACCCGATCGTTCAGCAGCGCTTTTATTTTGAACACGCCGAAGTGCTGGAGTGGACCGAGGCTGGCGAGGTGCGGGTGCGATTGTTGACCGACCTGTCCGGCGAATGGCGAAACGGGACGGAGCTGGAGGCGCAGTTTGCCGTGATAGATGGGCAGTTGTTGAGTTTGGTCAGTATCCAGGCTTGAGGATTTTCGGTGGGTTGGATGGCCTCTTCGCGGGCAAGCCTCGCTCCTACAGGTAGTGTGTCTGACCTGTAGGAGCGAGGCTTGCCCGCGAAGGCGATGGGCCAGGCAACAACGATTTCAGCGCTTCTCCTGATTCCTCGGCCAGCTCAAACTGAAACACGCCCCGCCCAGGCTTTTGCTCTTGCTGATCAGCGCGCGCCCGTCATGCCAATGGATGATCCGCCGCACAATCGACAACCCCAACCCATGCCCACCCGAGGCGCGGGTGCGGCTGTCGTCGAGGCGCAGGAACGGGGTGAAGATCTTCTCCCACGCCGTTTCCGGCACGCCCGGCCCGTCATCCTCGACATCCACCCGACAGCGCTGCTGCCCCACCTGATAACTGACCGTCACCTTCGACGAGGCGTGGCGCATGGCGTTGCTCACCAGATTCTGCAACGCCCGGTGCAGGTAGCGCGGCTCGGCCTCGACCCAGGCGTCGTCGCAATCGGCGGCCGACAGGCACAAACCGCGCTGCACCGTGACCTCGGCCCGTAGCGGCGCCAACTCTTCGATCACTTGATTGACCAGCGCATCCAGATCGATCCGCTGGAAATTCAGCGCCGGCGAACCCTGCTCAAGTCGCGCATAGGTGAGCATCTCGTCCACCAGCCGATCGAGGTCCTCGATGTCGTGGTCCATGCCTTCGCAGTATTTCTCCAGGGCCTGAGGCGTGGTGGCCGAGCCGATCATCTCCAGGCCAAACCGCAGGCGCGCCACCGGGGTACGCAGTTCGTGAGACACGGCGCGCACCAATTCGCGCTGGATCGCCAGCAACTGCTGCAAGTGCTCGGCCATGCGGTTGAACGCCGAGGCCAGTCGCCCCACCGAGTCCGCGCCGCGCGCCGGCACACGGGTTTCCAGGCTGCCCTTGGCGATGCGCGTGGCAGCGGCTTCGAGGCCACGCAAGCGACGCTCCAATTGCCGCACCAACAGGTAAACGATCAGACCGATCAGGCTCAAACCGAGGGCTGCGATCAGCACCAGCCACTCCGGCGGGTAAGGGTTCATCTGATACAGCGGACCGATTTCCAGCACCCACGGTGTACCGACCATACCGGCAAACACCCGGATCGAATCGCCGCCCTTGCCCAGCGCCATCACCGTGTCGCCCTCGGACACTCGACGTCTCTGGTCCTCGTCCATGTCGGCCTCGTCGACCGACACCAGTCGCAGATCGAAGCCGAAGCCCTTCTCTTCCTTTATCTGCGCCAGGCGCTTGGGCTGCTCGGCCACCGGGAAGCGCACCAACTCATCCGCCAGCAAATAAATCGTCGCGCGCGCCAGTTGTTCGCTGATCTGCTGGACTTCGCCGGTGATCACCAGCTGTTCCTTGTCACTGACCAGTCGATAGACCTTCGCCGCATGCGGGCCGGTCTGCTCCACCAGCGCCTGGCCGCGCAATACGCGGGTACGCTGGGTCAGGTCGAGGTCGGTCTGGGCAAAGGTTTTCAGCGCCAGGGGAATCCCGAGCAAACGCTCCCACACCAGCAACGCACGATGGCGCTCGGTCTCGTTCATCGGTTGCAGGTTGTCGGCCATCAGCGAGAACGTGCCGTGGGCCAGGCGTTCGCGGTATTGCTCGCTGCGCACCTGGTTGAGCAGGTGCAACGCCAGCACCCCGAGCACCGCCACCAGAATCAGCGCGGCGCACATGCCGCCATAAATGCGCAGGAAGATCGAGTTCACGGGGACAAGTCTGCGCAGGCCTCGGGAACGAACAGATAACCTTTGCTGCGGATGGTCTTGATCAGCCGCGGATGCTCCGGGTCATCGCCGATCTTGGGGCGAATTCGCGAGATGCGCACGTCGATGGAGCGGTCCTGGCCGTCGTAGCCAATGCCGCGTAGCGCGGTGAAGATTTCTTCCCGCGAGAGGATACGCCCGGCGTTGGCCACCAACAGCCAGAGCAAATCGAACTCGGCGCTGGTCAGTTCGATGCCGTTGTCGTGCAGCCAGGCTTCGCGCAACGCGTTGTCCACCACCAGCGGGCCGAACTGCAGACGGCGTTGTTTTTCCGGGACTGCTTCAGGTGCTTCACTGCGTCGCAGCAGGGCCTGGATGCGCGCCAGCAGCAGACGTGGGCGAACCGGTTTGCACACGTAGTCGTCGGCGCCCAGGTCCAGGCCCAGAATCTGATCGGTGTCGTCGGTGCGCGCGGTGAGCATCAGGATCGGCCCGTCATATTTGTCGCGCACCTTGCGGCAAATGCTCAGGCCATCTTCGCCGGGGAGCATCAGGTCGAGGATCACCAGGTCCGGTTTCTCATTGATGATGCGCGCCGCGGCCAGCGCGCCATTGCCCTCGATCGACACGCGCAGACCGTTGGCTTCAAGGTAATCGCGGGTCAGTTCGGCCAGACGCTGGTCGTCCTCGACAATCAATACCTGCCAGGCTTCTTGCTCCACGGTGACCTCTGCTTGCCAACACCACTTATAAGGAAGGATCCACCCGTCTTTTTGTAATGATTGGGGAGGATAAGAATGCGTACGCATCAAGCGATTGTATAAACGCCGCTCGCCGAGAACACAAGCCGCTAAATGCGTTCGGACAAGCCGATTTTTTGTGATAGGGTTCGCGCCCTTAAAAATCCGAATGACTGTTTTTATTCCGCGAAAATCGATGAAAAACGGTCCGGTCCAGCAGCGTCGCGGCTTACACGCGCATTCCGACTTTCACACACAATTTACGCACAGGTTTATCCACAGGTAGTACGTTGCAACACCCCCCAAAACGCATTATCTTGTAGCACGGCGCTAAAAAAACCCTACATGTAGGGTTTTGACCCAAAAGCCCAACCACATTTCAGACCCTGAATTCAAGCGCTTTATTGCCTGTTCAGGGTTGAACCAAGCGTGATTTTACAAGCCCAAACCGCATGCGCGGATGGCACCGTTTTTTAAAGGCCAGAACAGCCAGAACGGTACGGGTGTTGCAGTCATTTACTGCCACCCTGAATGGAATCCGGTTTCGAGCCCAGGCTTGTTTCCAAAGACTTCGGCAAGGAAGCGGCATCATTAGCCTTTTTCCTACTGTCCCGAAGTTGTTATACCCGACGCCCGTCGGTTGTAGTGCTTCAGGACAGAACGGTGGGCACCGTGAGGGTGCCCAAACAAACATAGAGAATGTGGAGACAACCCCCCATGCAAACCGACACAACTCGCGAGAACCCGCAGGGCACCTTGCCGCAGGCCGCAGATTCGACTTCGGATCTGTCCGCCACCGCGCCTGGCCAACTGCGCGTGATCAAGCGTAACGGCACTGTCGTTCCTTACACCGATGACAAAATCACCGTCGCGATCACCAAAGCGTTTCTCGCAGTTGAAGGCGGCACCGCTGCCGCTTCGTCGCGAATCCACGACACCGTTGCGCGCCTGACCGAACAAGTCACCGCGACCTTCAAGCGTCGCATGCCTTCGGGCGGCACCATCCACATCGAAGAAATCCAGGACCAGGTCGAACTGGCCCTGATGCGTGCCGGCGAGCAGAAAGTAGCCCGCGACTACGTGATCTACCGTGACGGCCGTTCGAAAGAACGCGCTGCCCACGCACCGGCTGAAGAAGCGGTCAACGCTCACCCGTCGATCCGCATCACCCGCGCCGATGGCAGCTTTGCGCCGCTGGACATGGGTCGCCTGAACACCATCGTCACCGAAGCGTGCGAAGGCCTGGAAGAAGTCGACGGCGACCTGATCCAGCGCGAAACCCTGAAGAACCTGTACGACGGCGTGGCCCTGACCGACGTCAACACCGCACTGGTGATGACCGCGCGTACCCTGGTCGAGCGTGAGCCGAACTACTCGTTCGTCACCGCCCGCCTGCTGATGGACACCCTGCGTGCCGAAGGCCTGAGCTTCCTGGAAGTTGCCGAGAGCGCGACCCACCACGAAATGGTCGACCTGTACGCCAAGGCCCTGCCTTCGTACATCGCCAAGGGTATCGAATTCGAATTGCTGAACCCGATCCTGGCCACCTTCGACCTGGAAAAACTCGGCAAGGCGATCAACCACGAGCGCGACCAGCAGTTCACCTACCTGGGCCTGCAAACCCTGTACGACCGTTATTTCATCCACAAGGATGGCGTGCGTTTCGAACTGCCGCAGATCTTCTTCATGCGCGTGGCCATGGGCCTGGCGATCGAAGAGAAGAACAAGGAAGACCGTGCGATCGAGTTCTACAACCTGTTGTCGTCCTTCGACTACATGTCCTCGACCCCGACCCTGTTCAACGCCGGTACCCTGCGTCCACAGCTGTCGAGCTGCTACCTGACCACCGTGCCGGATGACCTGTCGGGCATCTACCACGCGATCCACGACAATGCCATGTTGTCGAAATTCGCCGGTGGCCTGGGCAACGACTGGACGCCGGTTCGTGCACTGGGTTCGTACATCAAGGGCACCAACGGCAAATCCCAGGGCGTTGTACCGTTCCTGAAAGTGGTGAACGACACCGCCGTCGCCGTTAACCAGGGTGGCAAGCGCAAAGGCGCTGTCTGTGCCTACCTGGAAACCTGGCACATGGACAGCGAAGAGTTCATCGAGCTGCGCAAGAACACCGGCGATGATCGTCGTCGCACCCACGACATGAACACCGCCAACTGGATCCCTGACCTGTTCATGAAGCGCGTCTTCGATGACGGCAAGTGGACCCTGTTCTCGCCGTCCGAAGTACCGGACCTGCACGACCTGACCGGCAAGGCCTTCGAAGAGCGTTACGAGTACTACGAAGCCCTGTCTGAGTACCCGGGCAAGATCAAGCTGTTCAAGACCATCCAGGCCAAAGACCTGTGGCGCAAAATGCTCTCCATGCTGTTTGAAACCGGCCACCCTTGGCTGACCTTCAAAGACCCATGCAACCTGCGCAGCCCGCAGCAGCACG
>NZ_JBIVBY010000045.1:0-600 GCF_044746405.1 Pseudomonas sp. NPDC086251 | reverse complement strand
AACCACATCGTCAACGGCAAGCTGGACACCGCCAAGCTGGAACGCACCGTGAACACCGCCGTTCGCATGCTCGATAACGTAATCGACATCAACTACTACTCGGTGCCACAAGCGAAGAACTCCAACTTCAAGCACCGTCCAGTGGGCTTGGGCATCATGGGCTTTCAGGACGCGCTGTACCTGAAGCACATTCCTTACGGTTCCGACGCTGCCGTCGAGTTCGCCGACAAGTCGATGGAAGCGGTCAGCTACTACGCGATCCAGGCGTCCTGCGACCTGGCCGACGAGCGTGGCGCTTACGAGACGTTCCAGGGTTCGCTGTGGTCCAAAGGCATCCTGCCGCTGGATTCGCAACAGATCCTGATCGAGCAACGTGGCCAGAAGTACATCGACGTTGATCTGAACGAATCCCTGGACTGGGCACCGGTTCGCGCCCGTGTACAGAAAGGCATTCGTAACTCCAACATCATGGCCATCGCACCGACCGCGACCATCGCCAACATCACGGGTGTCTCGCAGTCGATCGAACCGACCTACCAGAACCTCTATGTGAAATCGAACCTGTCGGGCGACTTCACCGTGATCAACCCGTACCTGGTT
>NZ_JBIVBY010000044.1:7086-46677 GCF_044746405.1 Pseudomonas sp. NPDC086251 | reverse complement strand
ATAGTTAACAACGTATCGATGGTAGATCCGACGATTTACCTTAGGAGCACAGCATGACTAACAAAATCATCCTTGCACTCGAAGCAGAGCAGATGACCAAAGAGATCCCTACCTTTGCCCCGGGCGACACCATTGTCGTTCAGGTGAAAGTGAAGGAAGGCGACCGTTCGCGTCTGCAAGCGTTCGAAGGTGTTGTTATCGCCAAGCGTAACCGCGGCGTAAACAGTGCATTCACCGTTCGCAAAATCTCCAACGGTGTTGGCGTAGAGCGTACTTTCCAGACCTACAGCCCGCAAATCGACAGCATGGCCGTTAAACGTCGCGGTGACGTACGTAAAGCCAAGCTGTACTACCTGCGTGACCTGTCCGGTAAAGCAGCTCGCATCAAGGAAAAACTGGCTTAAGTCCAGCTTCCGATGCAGAAAAAAGCAGCCTACGGGCTGCTTTTTTGTTGCCTGCGATTTATCGGTGCTGCCGGGGTTTGCGTGCATTCTCCGGGGACCGGGTTGTGTCTTCGATTCTGTAGGAGCGAGGCTTGCCCGCGAAGACGGGCTTACATTCAACATTGATACTGGCTGATATGACGTCTTCGCGGGCAAGCCTCGCTCCTACAGGAGGTCACGACGTGGTCAGCGTAATTGCATCAGGCACTGTAAAGGCCTCTGCGGCTATGAAAGACTTACTCTCGGATTCCAGCTACCTGAGCCTTTATGCCCGCCATCGACCACCCACTGATAGACCAATTCCTCGACGCCCTGTGGCTGGAGAAAGGCCTTTCCGATAACACCCGCGATGCCTATCGCAGCGACCTGGCCCTGTTCAACGGCTGGCTGCAGGAGAAGGGCCTGGAGTTGATCAACGCCGGGCGCGAGTTGATCCTCGATCACCTGGCCTGGCGCCTGGAGCAAAACTATAAACCCCGTTCCACCGCACGATTTCTCTCCGGCGTGCGTGGCTTCTATCGCTACCTGCTGCGGGAAAAGCTGATCGCTGTCGATCCAACCTTGCGCGTGGATATGCCGCAGCTCGGCAGGCCGTTGCCTAAATCCTTGTCGGAGGCCGACGTGGAAGCACTGTTGGCGGCCCCGGACTTGAGTGAAGCCATCGGTCAGCGCGATCGCGCCATGCTTGAAGTGTTGTACGCCTGCGGTTTGCGGGTGACGGAGCTGATCAGTCTGACGCTGGAGCAGGTCAATCTGCGTCAGGGTGTGCTGCGAGTGATGGGCAAGGGCAGCAAGGAGCGGCTGGTGCCGATGGGGGAGGAAGCGATTGTCTGGGTCGAGCGCTACATGCGCGATGGCCGTGACGAATTGCTCGGCGGCCGCCCCAGCGATGTGATGTTCCCCAGTCAGCGCGGCGAGCAGATGACCCGGCAGACTTTCTGGCACCGCATCAAGCACCAGGCCAAGGTCGCCGGGATCGGCAAGTCACTGTCACCGCACACCTTGCGCCACGCCTTCGCCACGCACTTGCTCAACCACGGCGCTGACCTGCGAGTGGTGCAAATGCTCCTCGGCCACAGCGATTTGTCGACTACACAGATCTACACCCACGTAGCCCGCGCACGCCTGCAAGACTTGCACGCCAAACACCACCCGCGCGGCTGATACACCCTCCCTGTAGAAGCGAGCCTGCTCGCGAGGGTCGTCAACGATAACGCGGGCAGTCCGATTCTCCGTGGCGGTCTGGAGTCCATCGCGAGCAGGCTCGCTCCTACAGGGGCCCAAAATGTCTTGCGACAGGTGCATTCGGCCATGCGAGCCTTATGTGGTAGGCTTTGCCGGTTTGCACGATGGGCGTTTATGACCCGGTGTTTCGGCACGGGCGTTCTGATCGTCCCATTTGTCCGCCTTCAGGAGTTCTCATGCGTCTGACCCAGATTTTCGCCGCCGCAGCCATTGCGTTGGTCAGTACCTTTGCCGTCGCCGATGACGCGGCCGACAAAGCCATTCGTAAAAGTCTGGAAAACCTCCAGCTCGACGTTCCGGTAGAAACCATCACCGCCAGCCCGCTGCCAGGTCTGTACGAAGTCAAACTCAAGGGCAGCCGCGTGCTCTACGCCAGCGCCGACGGCCAATACGTGGTGCAGGGCTACATGTTTCAGCTCAAGGACGGCAAACCGGTCAACCTGACCGAGAAGACCGAGCGCCTGGGCATTTCCAAACTGGTCAACGAAATCCCGGTGGCTGAAACCGTGGTCTACCCGGCGATCGGCGAAACCAAATCGCACATCACCGTGTTCACCGACACCACCTGCCCGTACTGCCACAAACTGCACGCCGAAGTGCCGGAGCTTAACAAGCGCGGCATCGAAGTGCGTTACGTAGCGTTCCCGCGTCAGGGCCTGGGCTCGCCGGGTGACGAACAGCTGCAAGCGGTGTGGTGCTCGAAAGACAAGAAAGCCGCCATGGACAAAATGGTCGACGGCAAGGAAATCAAGGCCGCCAAGTGCGATAACCCGGTTTCCAAACAGTTTGCCCTTGGCCAGTCGATCGGCGTAAACGGCACGCCGGCTATCGTTTTGGCTGACGGCCAGGTCATTCCGGGCTACCAGCCTGCGCCACAAGTCGCCAAACTGGCGCTGGGCGCGAAGTAAATTCGCATCGTCACGGTCAGCCATTGACGATCGTGGTCCGGCGGCAACAGATGCCGGGCCATTAATAGAGAGCCGCGAGTCTGCGGTTGTTTTCACGGCCGGCCTTGAGTCGGCCGTTTTATGGGGAGTTCACAGTGAAACCGGTCAAAGTAGGCATCTGTGGGTTAGGAACCGTCGGTGGCGGTACCTTCAACGTACTTCAGCGCAACGCCGAGGAAATTGCTCGTCGTGCCGGGCGTGGAATCGAAGTGGCACAAATTGCCATGCGCACGCCAAAGCCTCAGTTCCAAACGACCGGTATTGCGATTACCAACGATGTGTTCGAAGTGGCCACGAACCCAGAGATCGACATCGTTATAGAGCTGGTGGGCGGCTACACCGTTGCCCGTGAGCTGGTACTCAAGGCCATCGAGAATGGCAAGCATGTGGTCACCGCGAACAAGGCACTGATTGCCGTTCACGGTAACGAAATTTTCGCCAAGGCTCGCGAGAAGGGCGTGATCGTCGCGTTCGAAGCGGCTGTGGCCGGTGGCATCCCGGTGATCAAGGCGATCCGCGAAGGCCTGTCCGCCAACCGCATCAACTGGGTGGCGGGCATCATCAACGGCACCGGTAACTTTATCCTTACCGAAATGCGTGAGAAGGGCCGTACCTTCGAAGACGTTCTCGCCGAAGCGCAAGCCCTGGGTTATGCCGAAGCCGATCCGACGTTCGACGTCGAAGGCATCGACGCCGCCCACAAGCTGACGATCCTCGCGTCCATCGCGTTCGGCATACCGCTGCAATTCGACAAGGCTTACACCGAAGGCATCACCAAGCTGACCACCGCTGACGTGAACTACGCCGAAGCGCTGGGCTATCGCATCAAGCACCTCGGCGTGGCGCGCAGCACGTCTGCCGGCATCGAGTTGCGCGTGCACCCGACGCTGATCCCGGCGGATCGCCTGCTGGCCAACGTCAACGGCGTGATGAACGCGGTGATGGTCAACGGTGACGCTGCCGGTTCGACCCTGTTCTACGGTGCCGGCGCTGGTATGGAGCCAACGGCTTCGTCGGTGATCGCCGACCTGGTGGACGTGGTTCGCGCCATGACCTCCGACCCGGAAAACCGCGTACCGCACCTGGCCTTCCAGCCGGACTCGCTGTCGGCTCACCCGATCCTGCCGATCGAAGCCTGCGAAAGCTCCTACTACCTGCGCATTCAGGCCAAGGACCATCCGGGCGTGTTGGCCCAGGTGGCGAGCATTCTGTCGGAGCGCGGCATCAACATCGAATCGATCATGCAGAAGGAAGTCGAAGAACACGACGGCCTGGTGCCGATGATTCTGTTGACCCACCGTGTGCTGGAACAGCGCATGAACGACGCGATCGCCGCCCTCGAAGCCTTGGCTGGCGTGGTCGGACCGGTCGTACGGATCCGCGTCGAGCATTTGAACTAAGTCGTTTTTGTTCACCGGGCCCGTGAGCGGGCCCGGGTTTACGAACACAGTCTATTGGAGCCAGTCATGCGTTATATCAGTACCCGCGGCCAGGCACCGGCCCTGAATTTCGAAGACGTCCTGCTGGCCGGTCTGGCCACTGACGGCGGCCTGTACGTGCCGGAAAACCTGCCTCGTTTCACCCAGGAAGAAATCGCATCCTGGGCCGGCCTGCCGTATCACGAGCTGGCCTTCCGGGTGATGCGCCCGTTCGTGACCGGCAGCATCCCTGATGCCGATTTCAAAAAAATCCTCGAAGAAACCTACGGCGTGTTCTCGCACAACGCCGTGGCGCCGTTGCGTCAGCTGAACGGTAACGAATGGGTGCTGGAGCTGTTCCACGGCCCGACCCTGGCGTTCAAGGACTTCGCCCTGCAACTGCTCGGTCGTTTGCTCGACTACGTGCTGGAAAAGCGCGGCGAGCGCGTGGTGATCGTCGGCGCCACCTCCGGTGACACCGGTTCAGCCGCCATCGAAGGCTGCAAGCACTGCGAAAACGTCGACATCTTCATCCTGCACCCGCACAACCGCGTGTCCGAAGTGCAGCGTCGCCAGATGACCACCATCTTCGGTGAGAACATCCACAACATCGCCATCGAAGGCAACTTCGATGACTGCCAGGAAATGGTCAAGGCCAGCTTCGCCGACCAGAGCTTCCTCAAGGGCACGCGCCTGGTGGCAGTGAACTCGATCAACTGGGCGCGGATCATGGCCCAGATCGTTTACTACTTCCACGCAGCCCTGCAGTTGGGCGGCCCGGCGCGTTCGGTGTCGTTCTCGGTGCCGACCGGCAACTTCGGCGACATCTTCGCCGGTTACCTGGCGCGCAACATGGGCCTGCCGATCAACCAGTTGATCGTCGCCACCAACCGCAACGACATCCTGCACCGCTTCATGAGCGGCAATCAGTACGTCAAGGAAACCCTGCACGCCACGCTGTCGCCGTCGATGGACATCATGGTCTCGTCGAACTTCGAACGCTTGCTGTTCGACCTGCACGGTCGCAACGGCGCAGCGATTGCCGGCCTGATGGACACCTTCAAGCAGGGTGGCGGTTTCAGCGTCGAAGAGGAGCGCTGGACCGAAGCACGCAAACTGTTCGACTCCCTGGCCGTGGATGACGCACAAACCTGCGAAACCATTGCCGAAGTCTATGAGCAGACCGGCGAGTTGCTGGACCCGCACACCGCCATCGGGGTGAAAGCGGCGCGTGAGTGCCGTCGCAGCCTGGATATTCCAATGGTGATCCTGGGCACGGCGCACCCGGTCAAATTCCCGGACGCGGTGGAAAAAGCAGGCGTAGGAAAAGCGCTTGAACTGCCTGCACATCTTTCTGATTTGTTTGAGCGAGATGAGCGTTGCACCGTGTTGCCGAATGACCTGAAAGCCGTGCAGGCCTTTGTCAGCCAGCATGGCAACCGTGGCAAGCCTCTGTAACCGGTAAACGCTGTCACATTTTGAAGCCCGTCTCCTGACGGGCTTTTTCATGTGTGCATGCCACACTTGGCGCATTCATGTTCATGGAGTGCCGTCGATGAAGCGCCGCTGCTGAAGGGCGCGCCAGTCGATCACAAGGAAGTGGCAATGCAGCTTTTCAAAGGATTAAGGCCCGCCGTGTGCTGGGTGTTTTTGCTCGTCGCCATGAGCCTTGCTCACTGGGCGGTAGCCTCGCAATTGGCAATTTACGAGCCCAAGGGAGCCGTCGACAGTTCGAAGATCGAACTCAATGCGCAGGAGCTGAAATGGATTGCCGAGCACCCGCGCGTCATTGTCGTGTCGACGCAATATCCTCGGTATCTGTTCAAGGATGAGCAGGGGCAGTGGAGCGGCTTGAACAACGATGTCCTCATGCGCATCAGTGCCATGACCGGCTTGCGCTTCGTGCATGAGGAGACATTTTCCACCGAGCAAATGCTCGGACGCCTGGAGAATGGCTCGGCGGACATGAACACGACGCTGGCCATGAATGACGAGCGCAAGGTGTTCCTGGATTACAGCCATGCCTTCGGTGGCGCGGGCTGGGTGTTTGTCGGGCGGGCAGGGGAGCCGGTGCTGCACTCGCTGAAACAGCTGTCGAAACGCGTGTTGGTGCTGCCAGCCAGGCATGCACTCGAGGCAGTGATTCGGCGTGACCATCCGGCCATTGAGTTGCACTCGGTCAAAACCTACGCCGAGGCCCGGGCGCTGGTCGAGAGCGGCGAGGCCTACGCCACCATCGAGAACGAAATCGGTGCGCATCTCTATCCCTCCGGGCAGCTCCAGATTGGGCACACGTTGGAGGGAAAGTGGGACCCTGATTACTTGACGGTACGCAAAGGCCAGCCGCAGTTGCTGAGTATCCTCAACAAGGCGCTTGAGGCTTTTCCACCGGCCGAATTGCGCGCACTTCGCCTGAAATGGCTTAACGGAATTGCCCCGGTTTCAACGCCCACTGCTTGGCAGCGGATGACTCTGTGGGGTTGCTGGGGTCTGTTGGCCGCCAGCCTCTTCGGGCTGATTTCCCTGCTGTGGAACCGTCGACTCGCGACGCTGATTCAGCAACGCCTGGACGCCGAAAAAGACCTTCGCGATCAACTGGCGTTTCAGCATGCGTTGATGGACGCCATGCCCGATCCGATGTTTGTCCGTGATCTGCAAGCACGTTTGATCATGTGCAATAAAAGTTATGAGGAAGGCTTGTCGACCCGCTTCGATCAGGTCCAGGGACGGCAGCTGATCGAACTCGATGTCTTGCCCAAAGAGACCGCTGAGCTACTGCACGCAGAGTTCATCGCCCAGCTTGGCACGCGCAAGAGCCGTTTCAGCGAGCGTCAATTGCTGTTCAACAGCGGCGTCAGGGACATCTACCAGTGGACGGTACCGTTCTACAGTGCCGATGGGCAATTGCGCGGGCTGCTGGGCGGTTGGACGGATATCGGCACGCGCACGACGCCGAGGTGAGGCAACTGTTTTTTCTCTGTCATCTTTGCCGTGCATGCTCAACCGACCAGAGACGCCGGGTTGTCTGCAGTCGGTAACCAGAACTTTCTTCTCGGGCCAGTGGTCATTTAAGGTAGACATGCCCCAGGCACTTTGTTTTCGGACTATTGAGTGGTGATCGAGATGGAAAGTATCAGTCTATTGCTCGGTGAGGCTCTGAGCCCGTATCAGGTTACGTTGACCCCGTCGGGGGCCCATGGTGAATGCCTGGTGACACTGAAGAGTTCGACCGGCGCTATCGTGGTCGAACGCGAGTTCAATCAGGTGCAGTTGACCGATAAGCGTCTGCTGACGGATGTGGTCGACGGTTTGCACCGCGACGTACTGATTGCCGAAGGACGTCTGGAGCCCTGCGTTATCGCGGCGTTGCGCAACGCTGCCCAGGACAAGATCCTGGCCAGCCGTAATTGAATTGTCGTTTTGTGGGAACCTTCCTGCGCCAAGGTCGTCAGACTTTGTAACAGCAGGATCAAGCATTGTGCTCCGGTGCTTGTAGCTTGCTGCTACTGGTCTCTATGTAGACCACGTTTAACCCCGAGTCGTCTCCCCACTTCTCGGGGTTTCTTTTTGCCTGCGATTTGTCACTGCCCGGCCTGATGCTCGAAAAATTCCTTGGCCGCTTGCAGGTACTCGCTGCGACTTTCCGGGTCGAGCCACGCGGCGTAGGCCTCGCTCAAATGATCACGAGGCAGGGTGCGCAACAGTTGGTTGATCTCGATGATCGCCTGTCGGCCCTGGGGCGTATCGGTGCAGCCGATGTAGCCCGACAGGTATTTGCCCGTGCCGCGAATCGGATAGAACTGCAACTCGTCTTCCGCGATGCCTTGCTGCTGGGCCTGGTAGCGAATTTCCGAACGATACCCCAATAGCAGCTGCAAGCGTCCCAAGCGTTGCATTTGCAGCAGGCTGCCCAAGGCGTTGTTGCCATAGTGAAGCGTCAGCGCTTTGGGCGGCGCTTGCTTGAGTTGCGAGTCGAGAAACTCGCCGTAGTTGCGTTCGGCAATAATGCCCAGGGTCACATTGCCGGTGGCCAACAAGGCCGCAAGGTCCACCTCGCCCTCCTTGATGAAAGGCGCCAAGACCTCTCGATCAATACGCCGCACGGCCAGGCCATTGCTCATGGCGCGAAAGACCGGGATGGAAAACGCGATCCAGCGCTCGCGTTCCTTGCTCCAGTTCAGCGCCGCATCGCACGTGAGGGAGGGCTCGTGGAGCATCTGCAATCCGCGAGCACGATTGACCTTGATCACGCTGTGTTGGTACTGAGGCATGCCGGCGATGAGCGTCGGCAACAGTTGATCGATGACGCCCAAGCCCTTTTTCGGCCCTTCAAAAATAAATAGCGGCGGCAGATCCCGCTTCAGCCAAACCAGGTTTTCCTTCGATTGCGCCAACGTCGACGGTGCGTGACTGGCGAGGCCGAGGAGAATCGCCAACGCGCACGCTGTTCGTCCGCTGCACGTCAGGCAGAGGTTGATGGGCCGCGCAATCAAGCGCCTCAGCTTAGATGGCGCCGTCTTCACGCAGCTTTGCGATCTGTTCCATGTCGTAACCAAGATCGTGGAGTACCTGCGTATTGTGTTCGCCCAACTGCGGCCCGACCCATTCCGAAGTGCCAGGTGTCTCTGAGAGTTTCGGCACGATTCCCGGCATCTTGAAATCTTTGCCGTCCGGCAACTTGGCTTTCAGGAACATTTCCCGGGCCAGGTACTGTGGATCGCTGAACATGTCTTCGGCGCTGAAGATCCGGCTGGCGGGGACGTCGGCCTGATTCAGCTGCTCGATGATCGTGTCCAGCGGCAGTGAATTGACCCAGCGATCAATGACCCCGTAAATCTCGTCGCGACGGCTATCGCGTCCGTCGTTGCTGGCCAGCACCGGGTCGTTGGCCAGGTCTTCACGCCCGATGATCAACATGAAACGCTTGAAGATTGCATCGCCATTCGCGCCGATCTGCACGTGTTTGCCGTCGGCACTGGTGTGGATCGAGGAGGGCGTGATGCCGGGCATGATGTTGCCGGTGCGTTCGCGAATGAAACCGAACACGTCGAACTCCGGGACCATGCTTTCCATCATGGCAAAGATCGCTTCGTACAGCGCCACGTCCACCACTTGTCCCTGGCCGCCGTTGACCTCGCGATGACGCAGGGCCATCAGCGCGCCGATCACGCCCCAGAGCGCGGCAATCGAGTCGCCGATGGAAATCCCGGTGCGCACCGGTGGTCGGTCCTCGAACCCGGTGATGTAGCGCAAGCCACCCATGGACTCACCGACCGCACCAAAACCTGGCTGATCCTTCATCGGCCCGGTCTGGCCGAAGCCGGAAAGACGCACCATCACCAGTTTCGGATTCAGTGCGTGCAAGACGTCCCAGCCCAGGCCGAGTTTTTCCAGGACGCCGGGGCGGAAGTTCTCGATCAGGATGTCTGCTTCGCTGAGCAGTTTTTTCAGAATCGCCAGGCCGTCCGGGTGTTTCAGGTTCAGGGTCAGGGACTTCTTGTTGCGTGCCTGAACGAACCACCACAACGAGGTGCCTTCATACAACTTGCGCCATTTGCGCAGCGGATCACCGCCGTCCGGGGATTCGACCTTGATCACATCGGCACCGAACTCACCGCAGATGCGCGAGGCAAACGGCCCGGCGATCAACGTACCCAATTCAATGACTTTCAGACCTGAGAGTGGTTTGGCGGTGAACGGCATGCTGGATCCTGTAGGACAAATATTGAGCGAAGGCGGAGTTTTAGCATAGCCGACCGTCAGTCGCCCAAAGTTGATCGCCTTCTATTCGTTGATTGCCTGCGGCATCGGTTAGACTTGCCGCCTTTCCTCGTATCAAGAAGCCCGTTCATGGCCCAGCCGTCCACGACCTACAAGTTTGAACTGAACCTCACCGACCTCGACCGCAGTGTCTACGAAAGCGTGAAGCAAACCATCGCCCGTCACCCTTCGGAAACCGAAGAGCGCATGACCGTGCGGCTGCTGGCCTACGCCTTCTGGTACAACGAGCAGTTGTCGTTCGGCCGTGGTCTGTCAGACGTGGACGAACCTGCACTGTGGGAAAAGAGCCTGGACGACCGTGTCCTGCACTGGATCGAAGTCGGCCAGCCGGACGCCGATCGCCTGACCTGGTGCTCGCGTCGCACCGAGCGCACCAGCCTGCTGGCCTACGGCAGCCTGCGCGTCTGGGAAACCAAAGTGATCCCGGCGATCAAGAACCTGAAAAACGTGCACATCGCGGCGGTGCCTCAGGACGTTCTGGAAACCCTGGCGAAAGACATGCCCCGCGTTATCAAGTGGGACGTGATGATCAGCGAAGGGACGATATTCGTCACCGACGACCGTGGTCAGCACGAAGTCCAGTTGCAGTGGTTGAGCGGTGAACGCGGCTGATTATTCGCCGCTGATTCGCGTTCCACGGTTTTATCCTACGTATTCAAGAGAAGCACCTGTCACCCCATGCGCATCGAACCTCGCCTGCTGCCCGACACCCTGCCATTCCTTGGCGATCTGCCACCGCTGTTGACCCGTTTGTACGCAGCGCGGGGGGTGCAGACCGAGGCTGAACTGGATAAGAGCTTAAAGCGCCTGATTCCATACGAGCAGCTCAAAGGCATTGATGCCGCCGTGGACCTGTTGGTGACGGCCCTCGAGCAGCGGCAGCGGATTCTGATCGTCGGCGACTTCGACGCCGATGGCGCGACCGCGAGTACCGTGGGCGTGCTGGGCTTGCGTCTGCTGGGCGCGGCTCACGTCGACTATCTGGTGCCGAACCGCTTCGAGTACGGCTACGGCCTGACGCCGGAAATCGTCGAAGTGGCACTGACCCGCACGCCGCAGTTGCTGATCACCGTGGACAACGGCATCTCCAGCGTCGAAGGCGTGGAGGCGGCGAAAAAGGCCGGGCTGAAGGTGCTGGTCACCGATCACCACTTGCCCGGTGACGAGTTGCCGCTGGCCGATGCCATCGTCAACCCGAACCAGCCAGGCTGCGGGTTTCCAAGCAAGGCGCTGGCCGGTGTCGGGGTTATTTTCTATGTGCTGATGGCGCTGCGCGCGCGGTTGCGCAGCCTGGGCTGGTACGAGAGCACGCCACAGCCGAACATCGGCGAGTTGCTGGATCTGGTGGCCCTGGGCAGCGTCGCTGATGTGGTGCCGCTGGATGCCAACAACCGGATTCTGGTGCACCAAGGGCTGGAGCGGATCCGCGCCGGGCGCGCTCGCCCGGGGATCAAGGCGATTCTCGAAGTCGCCAAACGCGATCATGCACGCATCACCTCCACCGACCTGGGTTTCATTGTCGGCCCACGCCTGAACGCGGCCGGACGCCTGGATGACATGAGCCTGGGCATCGAATGCCTGCTCACCGAAGACGCGGGCATGGCGCGTGAAATGGCGGCCCAGCTCGACGGCATGAACCAGGATCGCAAGTCCATCGAGCAGGGCATGCAGCGTGAAGCGCTGGCTCAGCTCAAGGACTTGCCGGTGGAGTCGATGCCGTTCGGTTTGTGCCTGTTCGATCCCGAGTGGCACCAAGGTGTGATCGGGATCCTCGCGTCGCGGATGAAAGAGCGCTATTTCCGCCCGACAATCGCCTTTGCCGATGCGGGAGATGGCTTGCTCAAGGGCTCGGGGCGTTCGGTCCAGGGTTTTCATATTCGCGATGCGTTGAGCGTGGTGGCGGCGCAGCATCCGAACCTGATCAGCAAGTACGGCGGTCATGCGATGGCCGCCGGCCTGACGTTGCCGGAAGCGAATTTTCCGTTGTTCGCCGAGGCCTTTGACGCTGAAGTGCGTAGGCAATTGCGCGAAGAAGACCTGACCGGGCGCCTGCTGTCGGACGGCACGCTGGCGGTCGAGGAATTCCACCTGGAACTGGCGCGCGCCTTGCGCCACGCCGGCCCTTGGGGACAGCATTTTCCGGAGCCGCTGTTCCATGGGGTGTTCCAACTGGTCGAGCAACGCGTCGTTGGTGAGCGGCATCTTAAAGTGGTGCTGAAAAGCGAATGTGGCTCGGTGAAGCTCGATGGCATCGCTTTTGGGATTGACCGCGATATCTGGCCGAATCCGACCATTAAATGGGTGGAATTGGCCTACAAACTCGACCTGAACGAGTTTCGCGGGAATGAGACTGTTCAGTTGATGATTGCTCATATCGAACCGCGTTGAACCCTTCGCGGGCAAGCCTCGCTCCTACAGATCGCCGATACCTGTAGGAGCGAGGCTTGCCCGCGAAAGCGATTTCCCTCCCACCGAATCCCTCGGAACCCTCCCGCATCCCCCGATGTCGACTAGGCTCTAAGCACTGCTTGATAATCCTTGTGACGTCTTGTCAATTTTTTGCCCGCGGGGGCGGGTGCTGCACCTTTTTCCTGTCACTCGTCGACTTTTCAAACAGAACCCTGGAGCCTGCCCACTGATTCGAGAGGTGCCCCATGAGTCTGCTGCTTGAACCCTATACCCTGCGCCAATTGACCCTGCTCAACCGCATCGCCGTATCACCCATGTGCCAGTACTCGAGCGTCGATGGCCTGGCCAATGACTGGCACCTGGTCCACCTCGGCAGCCGCGCTGTCGGCGGCGCGGGTCTGGTGTTTACCGAAGCGACGGCCGTCACCGCCGACGGACGCATCACTGCCGAGGACCTCGGCCTGTGGAACGACGAACAGATCGAACCGCTGCAACGCATCACCCGCTTCATCGCCGCCCAAGGCGCCGTTGCCGGCATCCAGTTGGCGCACGCCGGGCGCAAGGCCAGTACCTTTCGTCCTTGGTTGGGCAAGCATGGCAGCGTCAAGCCTGATGATGGCGGCTGGGTTCCGGTCGGCCCTTCACCAATTGCTTTCGACCCGCAACACACGCAGCCCAAACAGCTCGATGAAGGGGAAATCGCCAAGGTTATCCAGGCCTTTGTCGAGGCGGCAAAACGCTCGCTGACGGCGGGCTTCAAGGTGGTGGAAATTCACGCTGCCCACGGCTACCTGCTGCACCAGTTTCTTTCGCCACTGAGCAATCAGCGCCGCGATCAATATGGCGGCTCGTTCGAGAACCGCATTCGGCTGGTGTTGCAAGTCACCGAAGCGGTGCGGGCCGTCTGGCCGGAAGAGTTACCGGTGTTTGTGCGGGTGTCGGCCACCGATTGGGTGGAAGACGGCTGGAACCCCGATGAAACCGTGGAGCTGGCGCGCCGCCTGAAAGGCTTGGGCGTGGACCTGATCGATGTGTCGTCGGGCGGTACGGCGTCCAACGCGGAAATTCCGACCGGGCCGGGTTACCAGACGCGCTTTGCCGAACGAGTACGCAAGGAGTCAGGCATCGCCACCGGTACGGTAGGAATGATTACCGAGCCGGCGCAGGCCGAACACATTCTGCGCACCTGCCAGGCCGACATCATCTTCCTCGCCCGCGAACTGTTGCGTGATCCGTACTGGCCGCTACATGCCGATGATGACCTGGGAGGGCACAAGGCAATCTGGCCGGCGCAATATCAGCGGGCTACCCATCGTGATCAGCCGATCCATGAGTCGGATCTGCGCGACTGATCAAAAGATCGCAACCTTCGGCAGCTCCACACGGAAAAGCATCCCCCTGTAGGAGCTGTCGAGTGAAACGAGGCTGCGATCTTTTGATCCTGACCCAACAAAAAGCCCCGCGCTCTTTCGAGACACGGGGCTTTTTTACCTCTGGTTTACCGATCAGGCCGCTTCGATCTTGCTGCGGTTCTGCTCGACCTTGTTCAGGTAATCCTTGAGCTTGTCCTGTTCTGCCGGGGTGGTGAACAAGCCGAGCTTGCTGCGGCGCCACAGAATGTCATGCGCAGTGGTCGCCCACTCTTCGCTGCACAGGTAATCGACTTCGCGGGTGTAGAGACCGCCGCCGATGTGTTCGCCCAGATCGCTGAGGTTCTGCACGCCTTCGAGCATGCGCCAGGTGCGGCTGCCGTAGGTGGTGGACCAGCGGCGCGAGATCTCGGTCGGTACCCAGTCGAACTTGTCACGGATCAGCGAGCTCAGTGCCTGCGGGGTCGTCATGTCTTCGCCGCCCGGCAGGGTAGCGGTGGCGGTCCAGCTTGGCTTGATGTCCTTGAAGTACGGCGCCAGTTGCGCCAGCGCCGACTCGGCCAGTTTGCGGTAGGTGGTCAGTTTGCCGCCGAACACCGACAGCAACGGCGCTTCTTCACCAGTGCCCGACAGCGCCAGGGTGTAGTCGCGGGTAACGGCCGACGGGTTGTCGGATTCGTCGTTGCACAGCGGACGCACACCGGAATAGCTGTGCAGGATATCGTCGCGGCTGATGCGTTTCTTGAAATGCGAGTTGACCACTTTCAACAGGTAATCGGTTTCGCCTTCGGTGATTGCCACGGCCGCCGGATCGCCGGTGTATTCACGGTCGGTGGTGCCGATCAGGGTGAAGTGGTTCAGGTACGGAATGGTGAACACGATGCGCTGATCTTCGTTTTGCAGAATGTGCGCGTGTTCGCCTTCGTACAGTTTTGGCACGATCAGGTGGCTGCCCTGGATCAGACGGATGCCGTAAGGCGATTCCATCTTCAGGTCGTCACGAATGAACTTGGCGACCCATGGCCCGGCCGCGTTCACCAACGCCTTGGCGCGGATCGAAAACAGGCTGCCATCGGCGCGTTCCAGGTGCAGGTGCCACAAACCCTTGGTGCGGCGAGCGCTGACACAACGGGTCTGGGTGTGAACGTGGGCGCCGTTTTCGCGGGCGGCCATGGCGTTCAGCACCACCAGGCGAGCATCGTCGACCCAGCAGTCGGAGTATTCGAAGCCTTTGGTGATTTCACTTTTCAGCGGGCTGTCCGGGCCGAACTTGAGGCTTTTCGAGCCTTCGAGTTTTTCCCGTTTGCCGAGATGGTCATACAGGAACAGACCGGCGCGAATCATCCATGCCGGACGCAGGTGCGGGCGGTGCGGCAGCACGAAACGCATCTGTTTGACGATGTGCGGGGCCTTGGCCAACAGCACTTCGCGCTCGGCCAGTGCTTCACGCACCAGGCGGAATTCGTAATGTTCCAGGTAGCGCAGGCCACCGTGGATCAGCTTGCTGCTGGCCGACGAGGTGTGGCTGGCCAGATCGTCCTTTTCACAAAGGAACACCGAAAGACCGCGACCGGCGGCATCCGCTGCGATCCCCACGCCATTGATCCCACCGCCGATGACGGCGATATCGTAGACCTCGGCGAGAGGGGGCGTAGGCAAGGTAGAAGTGGGCATCGGCTGGCCTCGGGGTTTTCTGATTTTCTGTATTGGAATTCGAACATTAATGTTCATTTACGAAAATGGTAGCCCATAAAGCCGCGCACAGCCAGTTAACTTCGATTGAAAATACTCATCGAAGGGCAGTTAAAGGAAAATATTCGAACATTCAGATGTGCGGTAAGCCGCAGAAGGTCTGTCACGTGGGCGACCGTATTCGCGAGCAAGCCCGCTCCCACAGGTTATGCGCAATCCTGTGGGGGCGGCGGTGCGACGATTCGACTTGCTCGCGAAGGCGCCGGTACAGGCGCCGAAGATGGAGGGGGTGTTTAAACCACTTCCAACCGAATCTTGTGCTGGCTCAACAACTGCGCCAACGCCGGCACAGGCTGCTGATCGGTAACCAGGCAATCAATCAGGCTGATCGGCCCTAGGCGAATCATGGCGTTGCGCCCGAACTTGCTGGAGTCGGCGGCGAGGATCACCTGCCGAGCGTTGGCGATGATCGCCTGGGACACCCGCACTTCCTGATAATCGAAGTCCAGCAAACTGCCGTCTTCATCGATACCGCTGATGCCGACCAGGGCGAAGTCGACCTTGAACTGGTTGATGAAGTCGACACTGGCCTGTCCCACCACGCCGCCATCTCGCCGCACGTTGCCGCCGGTCAGCAGGACATCGAAGTCATCCTTGGCGCTGAGCATCGAGGCCACGTGCAAGTTGTTGGTGATGATCTTCAGGTGGTTGTGGTTGAGCAGCGCCCGGGCAATCGATTCGGTGGTGGTGCCGATATTGATGAACAGCGAGGCGTGATCGGGAATCTGCGCGGCAATGGCTTCGCCGATACGCTGTTTTTCATCGCGCATCTGATCGGCGCGCATGGCGTAGGCGGTGTTTTCGACGCTGGAATCGTAGGCTGCGCCGCCATGGTAGCGACGCAACAGATTGGCTTCCGCAAGCTGATTGATATCGCGGCGGATGGTCTGCGGTGTAACGACGAACAGCTGAGCCATTTCCTCGATGCTGACATAGCCGCGCTCGCGGACCAGTTCGAGGATTTGCTGCTGACGGGGAGGCAGATTCATGGGGCTTCCTTTGGGCTGCCGTGCAAAAATTTGCCCATGATGCCGCAGGAATCCGCTCCCGACCAGTTACATACGGATACGAGTACTTAGCTAGGCTTATTCAGCGCCTTCATGCGGTTCCCAATCGCGAGTGCGGCTAACGGCTTTCTTCCAGCCGGCATAGAGTTTTTCCTTGGCGGTTTCGTCCAGGGTCGGTTCGAATTCGCGCTCGATCACCGCCTTGCCGCGCAACTCGTCCAGGCTACCCCAGAAGCCACACGCCAGGCCCGCCAGGTAGGCGGCGCCGAGTGCCGTGGTTTCACGCATTTGCGGACGCTCGACCTGAGTGCCGAGGATGTCGGCCTGGAACTGCATCAGGAAGTTGTTCGCCACCGCGCCGCCGTCCACGCGCAGGGATTTAAGGCGTTCGCCGGAGTCCTGTTGCATGGCGTCGAGTACGTCGCGGGTCTGGTAGGCAATCGACTCCAGCGCGGCACGAATAATGTGATCCACGCGTACGCCGCGAGTCAGGCCGAACAGTGCGCCACGGGCATACGGGTCCCAGTACGGAGCGCCCAGGCCGGTGAAGGCCGGCACCAGGTACACGCCGTTGCTGTCCTTGACCTTGTTGGCGAAGTATTCAGTGTCGTGGGCGTCGTTGATGATTTTCAATTCGTCACGCAGCCACTGCACAGTCGAACCGCCGTTGAATACGGCGCCCTCCAGCGCGTAGGCGACTTCGCCGCGCGGGCCGCACGCGATGGTGGTCAACATGCCGTGCTTGGACTTCACGGCTTTGTCGCCAGTGTTCATCAACAGGAAGCAGCCGGTGCCGTAGGTGTTCTTCGCCTGGCCGGGCTCGACACACATCTGGCCGAACAGGGCGGCCTGCTGGTCGCCGGCGATACCGCCGATGGCGATGCCGCTTTTGGTGTGGCCATAGATTTGCGACGAGGATTTAACGTCCGGCAGCATCTCGCGCGGAATATCCAGCACCTCCAGCATCTTCGCGTCCCACTCCAGGGTGTGGATGTTGAAGAGCATGGTGCGCGAGGCATTGGTGTAGTCGGTGACGTGGACTTTGCCGCCGGTAAATTTCCAGATCAGCCAGCTGTCGACGGTACCGAACAGCAGCTCACCTTTGCGTGCACGTTCGCGGCTGCCTTCGACGTTGTCGAGGATCCACTTGAGCTTGGTGCCGGAGAAGTACGGGTCGGTGACCAGGCCGGTGGTGTCGCTGATGTATTGCTCATGACCGTCGCGCTTGAGCTGCTGACAGATCTCGGTACTACGGCGGCACTGCCAGACGATCGCGTTGTAGATCGGGCGGCCGGTGGTCTTGTCCCAGACCACGGTGGTTTCGCGCTGGTTGGTGATGCCGATGGCCGCGACCTGGTCGTGATGCAGGCCGGCCTGAGCCAGGGCCTCGACCATCACGGCGCTTTGGGTGGCGAAGATTTCCATCGGGTCATGTTCGACCCAGCCAGCTTGCGGGTAATGCTGGACGAATTCCCGTTGGGCGGTGCAGACCACGTTCGCGTCGCGGTCGAAAATGATCGCGCGGGAGCTGGTCGTACCCTGATCGAGGGCAATGATGTAGTTCTTGTTCTGTGTGTCGGTCATGTCGATTGCCTTGGACGAAAAAAGGGAGTGGAGTCAGGCGCGCGATCAATGGGCAGGACTGCGCGCCAGCGGTATCAAGAAGTTCTTGGTTTGCCGTCAATGGCCGATGCTGCTTCCTTTGTAGCAGGTTCGGCGCTCGGCAGATGACGGGCAATCAGCCCGCGATACGCCGCAGCACCGAGGCAGGCACCGACAATCGGTGCGAAAATCGGAATCAGGAAATACGGGATATCGCGCCCGCCGGTGAAGGAAATTTCACCCCAGCCCGCGAAGAAAGTCATCAGTTTAGGACCGAAGTCACGCGCCGGATTCATCGCGAAACCGGTCAGCGGTCCCATCGAACTGCCGATCACCGCAATCAGCAGGCCGATCAGCAGAGGCGCCAGCGGGCCCTTTGGCAGGCCGTTGTTGTCGTCGGTCAGGGACATGATCACGCCCATCAGGATCGCGGTGATGATCACTTCAACCAGGAAAGCCTGGGCTGTGGACAAGACCGGGTTGGGGAAGGTGGAGAACACCGACGCCAATTCAAGGCTGGCCTGGGTGCCGCGAACCATATGGTGAGTTTGTTCGTAATCGAAGAATAGATTGCTGTACAGCGTGTAAACCAACATGGCGCCACAGTAGGCGCCTGCGACCTGGGCCAGGATGTAGAACGGCAATTTACGCTTTTCGAAATCTGCGAAAAGGCTCAGGGCAATGCTGACGGCAGGATTGAGGTGAGCACCGGAAACCCCGGCGGTCAGGTAGATCGCCATGCTCACGCCGATGCCCCAGATGATGCTGATTTCCCACAGGCCGAAGCTGGCACCCGCTACCTTGAGCGCGGCAACGCAGCCCGTACCAAAAAATATAAGCAGTGCAGTACCCAGAAACTCAGCCATGCATTGGCTCGAGAGCGACGGTTGTTGTAAAGCAGTTGTCATTGAAAACCTCTTTTTTGTTGTTGTCTGGCGCTTTTTTCATCATGGCCAAAGCGCGATTTCCTCCAAGGCAGGATCCCCATCCTGTTCTCGGCTTACTGCTGGGTGCTGTCGTGACACATTGGTACAGTATTCACATTCGAAAAAATATAGACAAGAAACACTGCTGTCAAAGGTCGAAAGTGAACCGTCAGTCACATTTCAACTATTAGTCACGTGAATGATTGTGTCGTTCACGGAACAGACCGAATGTGGACGAACGGCAAACGGCGCTGGCAATCCCTTGAAACAGCGCCGCAATAGAGCCTTTTATCGATCAATGTCCTAGAATCCAACGCAGTATTTTTCTTCCTCCGCCCAGTCTGGAGCTGCCATGACCCCCGCATTGGATTTGTTGAAAAAAGTTCGTGCCGAACATCGCGTGCACAGTTACGAACATGATCCCAAGGCAGCGTCCTATGGGCTGGAGGCCGCGGAGAAACTGGGACTGGACCCGGCGCAGGTGTTCAAGACCTTGCTGGCGGCGAGTGAGAAAGGTGAGTTGCTGGTGGCGGTGGTGCCGGTCGTCGGAAGTCTCGACCTGAAAGGCCTGGCTCATGCGGCCGGCGTGAAAAAAGTCGAAATGGCTGACCCTGCTGCTGCGCAACGATCCACCGGTTACCTGTTGGGCGGGATCAGCCCGCTGGGGCAGAAGAAGCGCTTGCGCACCTTCATTGATAACTCTGCGCAGCCTTTCGCCAGCATTTTCGTCAGCGCCGGTCGTCGAGGTCTGGAAGTGGAATTGGCGCCGGCGGTGTTGGCCGAGCATACCCAGGCCAAGTTCGCCGATATCGGCCGGGCCTGACGAGGGAGAGGGTCATGCAGCTTGAATTTCACCAGGTCGATGCGTTCAGTGATCGACCTTTCAGTGGCAACCCGGCGATGGTCTACAGGCTCGATGCCTGGCTCGCCGATGAGTTAATGCAGAAGATCGCCGCCGAACACAACCTCGCCGAAACAGCCTTCGTGGTGCGCGAAGGGCAAGCCTGGCATATCCGCTGGTTCACCCCGACGACGGAAGTACCGCTGTGCGGGCATGCGACCCTGGCCAGCGCTTACGTGCTGTTTGAAATCTACAAGGAACCGGTCGAACGTCTGGACTTCGTTTGCAACTCCGGCCCGTTGAGTGTGACCCGTGAAGGTGAGCGCCTGTGGCTGGATTTTCCGGCCATCGTGCCCTCTGAGGTCGGCGTGACCCTGGATGTCGAACGCGCACTCGGTGTGGAAGCGGTCGATGTGCTGGGTTCGAATGAACTGTTGGTGGTGCTGGAGTCCGAGCAAGCCGTGCTCGAATGTCAGCCGGACATGGTCGCCCTGGCCAAGCTGCCGTGGCTGGGCGCTATCGTCACCGCCAAGGGCAGCCAGCAGGATTTTGTGTCTCGCTACTTTGCCCCGGCGATCGGCATCAGCGAAGACCCGGTGACCGGATCAACCCATTGCAGCTTGATTCCGTATTGGTCGAAACGGTTGGGTAAGTCGAGCCTGACGGCTTATCAATGTTCGGCGCGGGGCGGGGAGTTGTTCTGCCGGCTGGAAGGCGATCGGGTGAAGATTGGCGGGCATGCGACGCTCGTTGCGAGCGGCACGTTGTTTCTGGGTTGACCCCAATCAAATGTGGGAGCGGGCTTGCTCGCGAAGGCGGTGTGTCAGTCAACGATGATGTCAACTGACAGTCCGCTTTCGCGAGCAAGCCCGCTCCCACATTTGCCTGCGTATATCAGTAAGCGGTGCTGTGGCGCCGGACGCCGGATTCTGTCGCCGGAATCTGCGCCGCTGTGCTGCCCGATGCCTGGAACAGTACCAAGTGTTCAGCGGCGACACGAATGCCGACATCCGAACCTACCTGGTGATCGGCATGGCTCGGAAAGATCGACTCAAGCTGTGCACCTGTGGGTAGCTGCAAGCGATACAGGGTGGACGCTCCCTGGAAAGACTTGCCGACGATGCGTGCTTTCAAACCGTTGTCCGGTGCATAAACAATATCGTCCGGACGCAGCAACACATCCACCGCACCACCAACCGGCCAGGTGTAGGCTCGATTGCCGCGCAATTCGCCCAGCTCGGTCTGCACCGACTCCGGGCTGCTCAGCTGACCGCGAATGAAGTAACCCTGGCCAATGAAGCTGGCCACGAACGGCGTCAGCGGTTCGTGATACAGGTTATAGGGCGTGTCCCATTGCTCCAGCCGACCTTCCTTGAAAACGCCGACATGGTCACTGACCGCGAAGGCTTCTTCCTGGTCGTGGGTGACCAGAATCGCGCTGGTGCCACGGGCCTTGAGAATGTCGCGCACCTCTTGGCTGAGCTTGCGTCGCAGCTCACCATCAAGGTTGGAGAACGGTTCGTCGAGCAGCAGCAGTTGCGGTTCCGGCGCCAGGGCGCGGGCCAGTGCGACACGCTGTTGCTGGCCACCGGACAGCTCATGCGGAAAACGCTTGCCGAGGTTTTTCAGGTTGACCAGTTCCAGCAACTCTTCGGTGACGCGATCCTTTTGCGGGTGCTTGCGGATCCCGAAGGCGATGTTCTCGGCCACGCTCAAGTGCGGAAACAGCGCGTAGTCCTGGAACACCATGCCGATCCGGCGTTTCTCCGGGGCGAGGGTGAAACCGGCGCGGGAGATGGTCTCGCCCGCCAGCTGGATTTCACCTTCGTGCACCGGTTCGAATCCGGCAATGGCCCGCAGGGTAGTGGTCTTGCCGCAGCCCGAAGAGCCCAGCAGGCAACCGATATCGCCGGCATTCAAATGCAGGTTGAGGTTCTGCACGACCCGCTGGTCTTGGTAGCCGCAGGCGAGGTTGCGCAGGTTAAGCAGTAATGGCTGGCTCATGCGTGGTGGTACGCCGGCTCGACGAGAAATTCGAGCAGGGCCTTTTGTGCGTGGAGACGGTTTTCGGCTTGATCCCAGGCCACCGAGCGCGTGTCGTCGAGCAGGTCGACGCTGATTTCCTCGCCACGGTGAGCCGGCAGGCAGTGCATGAACAGCACGTCCGGGGCGGCCAGGTCGAGCAGGGCACGGTTGACCTGGTATGGCGCGAACAGCTTCAGGCGCTTGGCGGTTTCCTCTTCCTGGCCCATGGAGGTCCAGACGTCGGTGCTGACCAGATGGGCGCCGCGCACGGCCTCCTTCGGATCGCGCAGGATGGTGACGCGATCACCGGCCTTGGCCACGAACTCAGGGTTGGGCTCAAACCCTTCCGGGCAGGCAATGCGCAACTGGAAGTCGAACTGGATCGCCGCTTCTATATAGCTGTTGCACATATTGTTGCCGTCACCGATCCAGGCCACGGTCTTGCCCTGGATCGAACCACGGTGTTCGAGGAACGTCTGCATGTCGGCCAGCAGCTGGCACGGGTGCAGGTCATCGGACAGGCCGTTGATCAGCGGGACGCGCGAATTGGCGGCGAATTCAGTCAGGGTGCTGTGGGAAAACGTACGGATCATCACCGCATCGAGCATGCTCGACATGACAATGGCGGCATCGCCGATCGGCTCGCCACGGCCCAGTTGCGTGTCGCGCGGCGACAGGAAGATCGCCTGGCCACCGAGCTGGATCATGCCGGCTTCGAAGGAAATGCGGGTGCGGGTCGAGGACTTCTCGAAAATCATCCCGAGCACGCGGTTTTTCAAAGGCTCGAACAGTACGCCGCGGTTACGCAGGTCTTTGAGCTCAACGCCTCGACGGATCACGCTGACCAGCTCTTCGGGCGTGCAATCCATCAGGGAGAGAAAGTGCCTTGCGCTCATCATTGACTACCTTTTTGCAACAGACCGCAGATACTCAAAGCCTTGTTTAACTGAAAAACGGGCGAGACCTGCGGCGTAAGCCGCACGGGGCGACGAAATAGGGGAAGGCGCGATCTTATAATTAAATGTCGCGTCTTACCAATAGGGCTACGGTTTTTAGGGGATTTCAGAGGGGCTACGGGGTGACCGCAGTAGCGCTTTTGAAGCCTGTTTCCTGACAGCAGCCCACCATTTGTACACTGCGGCCAAGGGGCTTTGCAATCAACCGGGGCGGGGATCGCGCTCTGCTTGTCGGTTTCTGACCCGGCATTCGAGGTCCTGGCTGGCAATGTGCCTCGTCTGAAACACTTGCTAATGCAAAGTGCTGGGTTATAACTAAGTCACGAACGACGCAGGAAGCCTCTGGAATGGAATCGAAAGAACAGCAACTCATGGAGCTACTCGGCCTCACGGCCCGTTCTCTGACCCACCTTACCGCTTCAATGACCTCGATGTCCTTCGAGTTGATGCGCAGTAACGACGAGGTCACCAAGGCCGCCGGCCGCCGCATGATCGACCGCATGGCCACCATCAGCACCGGGCTCGACGAGCACTGGCGCCTGATCGGCGAACTCACCGGTGTACACCTGGCCCAGGAACAGATCGAAACTGTTCAGGAGATACAGTTGCAGGCGCCGCCGAGGTTGCCGCCGAACTGATTTCGAGCGGCCATCGGCTGGCCTGATGGCTACCGATTCACAAGACGAACGTCGCTGGCGCAGTCGCGGGGCAGGCGCCATAGTTTTGTTCCCGCGGCTGATATTGCCCGCCAAGAACAAGACAGAGACTGGCCATGACCAAGACTCTCCATCATCGTGCGTGCCACTTGTGTGAAGCCATCTGCGGCCTGACCATCGAAACCACCGAGGTCGACGGCAACCTGCAGATCACTTCGATCAAGGGTGATCCCCAAGACACCTTCAGCCGCGGGCATATCTGCCCCAAGGCCGTTGCCTTGCAGGACATCCAGAATGATCCGGATCGCCTGCATCAGCCGATGCTGCGGGTTGGCAGCGAATGGCAACCCATCGAATGGGAAGACGCCTTCAATCTTGTCGCCGAGCGTCTGGCCGCCGTTCAGGAGCGTCATGGGCAGAACGCGGTGGCGGTCTATCAAGGCAATCCCAGCGTGCACAACTATGGGCTGATGACCCACAGCAATTACTTTCTCGGCCTGCTGAAAACGCGCAACCGCTTTTCCGCAACGTCGGTCGATCAGTTGCCCCATCACCTGACCAGCCATTTGATGTACGGCCATGGCTTGCTGTTGCCGATCCCTGACATCGATCACACCGATTTCATGCTGATCCTCGGCGGCAACCCGCTGGCCTCCAACGGCAGCATCATGACCGTGCCGGATGTGGAAAAGCGCCTGAAGGCGATTCAGGCCCGGGGCGGCAAAGTGGTGGTGGTCGATCCGCGCCGCAGTGAGACGGCGGCGATTGCCGATCAGCATTTGTTCGTGCGTCCGGGTGGCGATGCGGCGCTGTTGTTCGGGCTGCTCAATACCCTGTTTGCTGAAGGCCTGACCCACGACAGTCATCTGCCGGTGGATGGGCTGGATGAGGTTCGCCAGGCGGTGGCAGGTTTCACCGCTGACGCCATGAGCCCGCTGTGCGCGGTGCCCGCCGAGCAGATCCGTCAACTGGCCCGGGATTTCGCGGCCGCGCCGACAGCGGTCTGCTATGGCCGCATGGGGGTGTCGACCCAGGCATTCGGCACCTTGTGTCACTGGGTGGTGCAGTTGATCAACCTGGTTACCGGCAACCTCGACCGCGTGGGCGGTGCGCTGTGCACCGAGCCGGCGGTGGACCTGGTGGCGTCTACGTCGGGTGGGCACTTCAACCTGTGGCAGAGCCGCGTGTCCGGGCGTCCGGAGTACGCAGGAGAACTGCCGGTGTCGGCACTGGCCGAAGAGATGCTCACCGAAGGGGAAGGGCAGGTCCGCGCGCTCATCACTGTAGCGGGCAATCCGGTGCTGTCGACGCCCAATGGCCGGCAACTGGAGCAGGCACTGGACGGCCTGGAGTTCATGGTCAGCGTCGACCTGTACATCAACGAAACCACGCGCTATGCCGATCTGATCCTGCCTTCCACCTCGGCCCTGGAAAACGATCATTACGACACCACGTTCAATATGTTTGCGGTGCGTAACGTCAGCCGCTTCAACCGCGCGATCCTGGCGAAACCAGAGGGTGCGTTGCACGACTGGGAGATCTTCGTCGGACTGGCCAAGGCCTTTGCCGCGAAGACCGGCAAGGAATTGAAACCGACCATCGCGCCAGCGCAGATGATCGATCGCGGCTTGCGGATGGGCCTGTATGGCGATGCTTCGGAGCATAAATTGTCGTTGGCGACTTTGTTCGATCACCCGCATGGGGTCGATCTTGGGGCACTCAAACCCAACCTGGCGTCGCGACTGAAAACCGCCAACCAGCGCGTCCAGGCTGCGCCGCCCGTGATCCTTGCCGATCTCGCACGGTTTGCGGCCTTGCAAGCACCGGCGGCTGATGAATTGCTGATGATCGGCCGTCGTCATGTCCGCAGTAACAACTCGTGGATGCATAACTATCATCGGCTGGTGAAGGGCAAGCCGCGCCATCAATTGCTGATGCACCCGGACGACCTGGCCAGCCGTGGGCTCAATGATGGGCAGCGGGTGCGGGTCAGTTCGCGGGTCGGCGTGATTGAAGTTGAAGTGCTCGGCAGTCTGGATATGATGAAAGGCGTGGTCAGCCTTCCTCACGGTTGGGGCCATGCGCGACCGGGAGTGCAAATGACGATTGCTAGTGGCCAACCGGGTTCCAGCGCCAATGACCTGACCGATGAGTGTCATCTCGACGAGTTGTCGGGCAATGCGGCATTGAACGGCGTGCCAGTGACCGTGGCGGCGGCTTGATCAAGTCTGTCGGGGAGACCGAGCATGGCGCTCGGGTTTCCGTTACAATGCGCCACCGTGCCGACCCCTGAGTCGGAAAGTTCAGCCGAGGTGCTTCATGGATATCATCGAAACGATTAAAGAGCAGATTGCTAACAACACCATTCTGCTTTACATGAAAGGTTCGCCGAATGCCCCGCAGTGTGGCTTCTCCGCGAAAGCCGCGCAGGCCGTGATGGCGTGTGGTGAAAAGTTTGCGTACGTGGACATCCTGCAGAACCCGGAAATCCGCGCCAACCTGCCAAAATACGCCAACTGGCCAACCTTCCCGCAACTGTGGGTCGGTGGTGAGCTGATCGGCGGTAGCGACATCATGACCGAGATGTCGGCTGATGGTTCGTTGCAGGCCACGATCAAGGCGGCTGTTGAAGCTGCTGCTGCCAACAAGACCGAAGCGTAAGCCGACTGGCTCCCCTGTAGGAGCTGTCGAGTGCAACGAGGCTGCGATCTTTTGATCTTCAGCAACTAAAAAGCCCCGCTCCTTGAAAGAGGAGCGGGGCTTTTTATTGCGTTTGATAAGTTATGTTGAAGTCGGTGTCGGTGTCGGTGTCGGTGTTGATGCTGTTATTGTCAAGATCGCAGCCTCGTTGCACTCGACAGCTCCTACACAGCTCTTACCTCTTACATAGCTCTTTGCTTTATTCTTCGCCCATCTGCGATTGCAGATAGTTCTCAAGACCGACTTTATCGATCAGGCCCAGTTGGGTTTCCAGCCAGTCGATATGTTCTTCTTCGGACTCAAGGATGTCTTCGAGCAGTTCGCGGCTGCCAAAGTCGCCAACGGTTTCGCAATGAGCGATAGCCACTTTGAGATCGGCGTGACCGGTGCGTTCGATACGCAGGTCGCACTCCAGCATTTCCTGGGTGTGCTCACCGATTTGCAGTTTGCCCAGGTCCTGGACGTTCGGCAGGCCTTCAAGAAACAGAATGCGCTTGATCAGCTTGTCCGCGTGCTTCATCTCGTCGATGGATTCGTGGTATTCGTGCTTGCCGAGCTTGTTCAGGCCCCAATCTTCATACATGCGCGCATGCAGAAAGTATTGATTGATCGCGACCAGCTCATTGGCAAGGATCTTGTTGAGATGCTGGATGACTGTAATGTCGCCTTTCATGATGGGGTCCTGCCCTGTATTAGCTGTCTATAAGGCAGAGTTTGAGCCGCGTAATTAGGAGTGTCAAACCTAAGTTATTGAAACTTAAGTGAAAATTAATCGGAATAAGAATGTTTGTGTTCCGCGTCTAGCGCGTAAGCGATTGATTTCCAGACATAAAAAAACCGGACATAGAGTCCGGTTCTTTGAAATACGGTATTTACGCGGCTGTAAATTCTACAGGGTAGGGAATTGCAGCCTGGGCGGATTGCAGTTTGGTCAGTGTTTCGCGGACCACTTCCTTGGCAAGGCAGGCGCATTTGCCGCATTGGCTGGCGACGCCGGTGGCTTGACGGACTTCCTTATAGCTGCAGCAACCTTCATAGATTGCTTCGCGGATTTGACCGTCGGTAACGCCAGTGCAGAGGCAGACATACATAAGTGAAAACCGTCGCTGGTTGTGACTCAATTGCGATGGATCTTAATGTTAACGAGAATGATTGTCAAAGTGGTTTCTGAAAGCTTTGCGTTATAAGCCCGCGTGACTGACGAACGGTTTTCTTCAAGGCCATCTGCCAGTAAACGGGGCAGCGGCAAATTTGCCCGTCTGCGAAAAACCGTTGAGGACAGGTCAAAAACGCAGTGTATGATGGCCGGTCCTTATGAAGCGGGTGGGTGTCACAGGGCTGTCGCCTGAGGGTGGCAGGCTGGCGCAAACCCGGAACTTCACGTTTATACACCAGGAGATATTCAATGAGCGTACTCGTAGGCAAGCAAGCCCCTGACTTCACCGTACCGGCCGTACTCGGCAATGGCGAGATCGTAGACAGCTTCACCCTGTCCTCGGCCATCAAAGGCAAATACGGCCTGGTGTTCTTCTACCCACTGGACTTCACCTTCGTTTGCCCGTCCGAGCTGATCGCTCTGGACAACCGCATGTCTGACTTCAAGGCACGCAACGTTGAAGTGATCGCCGTGTCGATCGACTCGCACTTCACCCACAACGCCTGGCGCAACACCCCGGTCAACAATGGCGGTATCGGCCAGGTCCGTTACACCATGGCTGCCGACATCAAGCAGGAAATCATGAAGGCCTACGACGTTCAGTCCGCTGACGGCGTAGCGTTCCGTGGCGCGTTCCTGATCGACGACAAAGGCGTTGTCCGCTCGCAGATCATCAACGACCTGCCGCTGGGCCGTAACATCGAAGAGCTGGTTCGTCTGGTCGACGCTCTGCAATTCCACGAAGAGCACGGCGAAGTGTGCCCTGCCAACTGGAAAAAAGGCGACAAAGGCATGACCGCTTCCACCGAAGGTGTTGCGGCTTACCTGACCGAGCACGCTGCGGCCCTGTAAGCCCAAGCGTCAGGCATAAAAAAACCGGCCACCATGGCCGGTTTTTTTATGGGCGGGGGAATCATCCCTGTAGGAGCGAGCTTGCTCGCGATGGTCGTCAACGATAACGCTGCAATCCTGACTCACCGCGGCGCTCGCGCGTTCATCGCGAGCAAGCTCGCTCCTACAAAAAACGTGTCTGCCACCGCAATCAGTCGTTGAAGTCTTCCCAGCCGCCCATTTGCTTCCAGCGATTGACGATGCCGCAGAACAGCTCAGCCGTCTTCTCGGTGTCGTAGCGAGCCGAGTGAGCCTCGCGACCGTCGAAGTCGATATCGGCGGCCTGACAGGCCTTGGCCAATACGGTTTGACCGTAAGCCAGCCCAGCGAGCGTTGCGGTGTCGAAACTGGAGAACGGATGAAACGGGTTGCGTTTCATGTCCAGGCGCGCGACAGCGGCGTTGAGGAAGCCCAGGTCGAAGCTGCTGTTATGCCCGACCAGGATCGCTCGCTTGCAACCGTTGGCTTTCAGGGCCTTGCGGATGCCGCGGAAGATATCGGTCAGGGCTGCTTCTTCACTCACTGCCATGCGCAGCGGGTGATCGAGTTTGATCCCGGTGAACTCCAGGGCGGCTGCTTCGATGTTCGCGCCTTCAAAAGGCTCGACGCGGAAGAAATAGGTGTGATCGGGGTACACAAATCCTTTTTCGTCCATGCCGATAGTTGTCGCGGCAATTTCCAGCAAGGCGTCAGTGGCAGAGTTGAAACCACCGGTTTCAACGTCGACAACGACTGGCAGGTAACCACGGAAGCGCTCGGCCATCGGGTGGCGCGAACCACCTCCGCCGCCTTGACCGTCCTGTTCGTCGTCGAAATGGTCTTCACTCACGCGTGTTCCTCCAGCAGGCGCCAGCGCAGTTTTTCACCGGCGCGCAGCGGGATTACGGTCAGCTCGCCAAATGGCAGGCTGGTTGGGGCGGTCCACTCATCGCGGACCAGGGTAATGCGATCGGTATTCACGGGCAGGCCGTAGAAGCGCGGGCCATTGAGGCTGGCGAAGGCTTCGAGCTTGTCCAGCGCGTTGCGCTGCTCGAAGGCCTCGGCGTACATCTCGATCGCTGCATAAGCGGTGTAGCAACCGGCACAGCCGCAAGCGGCTTCTTTGGCGTGCTGGGCATGCGGCGCCGAGTCGGTGCCGAGGAAGTACTTGTCGCTGCCGCTGGTGGCGGCATCGAGCAGCGCTTCCTGGTGGGTGTTGCGCTTGAGAATCGGCAGGCAATAGAAGTGCGGCCGAATCCCGCCCACCAGCATGTGGTTGCGGTTGTACAGCAGGTGATGAGCGGTGATGGTCGCGCCGACGTTGGCCGAAGCCTCGTTGACGAACTGCACGGCGTCCGCGGTGGTGATGTGTTCGAACACCACTTTGAGCGTCGGGAAACGCTCGACCACACGACGCATGTGCTCATCGATGAAGATTTTTTCGCGATCGAACACGTCGACATCGCCGCGGGTGACTTCACCGTGAACCAACAAGGGCATCCCGACTTCGGCCATGGCCTCAAGTGCTGGGAAGATCTTGTCGATGCTGGTGACGCCAGAGTCCGAATTGGTGGTCGCGCCGGCCGGGTACAACTTGGCGGCGTGAATGAAACCGCTGGCCTTGGCCTCGCGAATTTCTTCAGGCTGGGTGCGGTCGGTCAGGTACAGGACCATCAACGGTTCGAAGCGACTGCCGGCCGGGCGTGCAGCGAGAATCCGCTGGCGATAGCCGTCGGCTTCAGCCGCATTACGCACCGGAGGTACCAGGTTAGGCATGATGATGGCGCGACCAAAGGTGCGCGCAACATCCGCAACGGTATTGGTCAACACGGCACCATCGCGAAGATGAATGTGCCAGTCGTCGGGACGCAGCAGGGTCAGGCGGTCGGACATGAGGGGATTCCAGGCGGGTCAAACTGAGGGGAATGCTACCGGAAAAGACTCTCTCAGGCACTCGCTATCAAGTTTTGCAGGAAGCTTCCGATATCCAACAGGTATGCCGTAAACAAGTGTGTGTCGGTCTTTTTTGTTGTAGAAGCCAGTGGAGCCTCCCGTGCGCCAGCGTTATTTAGCCTTGCTCAGCGTGTTTGCCAGCCTTCCTGCGATGGCGCTCACTTTCCAGACGCGTCTGGAGAGCATCGAGTGGACCGTCGAAGGTGACAAATTCGAGTGCCGCCTGACGCAACCGATCACCGATTTCGGTTCGGGTGAGTTCGTGCGTCGCGCCGGCGAGCAAGCGACGTTTCGTCTGAAGGCCTATAACTCGATGATCGGCGGCGGTTCGGCGACCTTGCTGGCGGCCGCAGCACCGTGGCAACCGGGGCGTGGCGATATCAACCTCGGCTCCGTGCGAATCGGCAGCGGCAATGTGCTGTTCAACAGTTCGCAAGTACAGGCCGGGCGCTTGATCAGCGGCTTGATGGACGGTCGCAGTACAGTCGTGCGGCATTATTCGGGCGACGGCCGGGTGTCGGAAGTGCGTCTATTGCCGGTCAAGTTCAGCCAGGCCTTCAACGACTATCAGGGCTGTGTGGCGAAGCTGTTGCCGAGGAATTTCGAGCAGGTCAAACAATCCCAGATCGGTTTCCCCGGCGAAGGCATCGATCTCGACGCGCAGGCCAAGGCGCAGTTGCAAGTGATGCTGGAGTTCATGAAGGCCGATCCGACGGTCAACCACATCGAACTCGATGGCCACTCCGACAACAGCGGCAATCGCCTGACCAATCGTGACCTGTCGCGGCGTCGCGCCCTGGCCGTCATGGAGTTTTTCAAGGCCAACGGTGTTCAGGAATCGCAGATCACCGTACGTTTCCACGGCGAACGCTATCCACTGGCGCCCAACACCAATTCCGCCAATCGAGCGAAAAACCGTCGAGTCAATGTGCACCTCGCGCGGGTCGCGCCCACCGAACAGCCGGCGCCTCAGGCAACGGTCTCGGCGAGCGCGGCGAAGACCTCCTGAACCGGCTGTCATCGTCGCTCGCTCGACATAATCTGTCGCTTCGTCGTCATAAGCTGTCGCGCCTCTGTAAATTATCCTGCATGACCGGTAGACTTGGCGGCTTTCCGTAGAACCCCGTGGAGTGATGGCATGGCGGACGTAAACAAGGTCGTTCTGGCGTATTCCGGCGGCCTGGACACTTCGGTGATCCTCAAGTGGCTGCAGGATACTTATAACTGTGAAGTCGTGACCTTCACCGCTGACCTGGGTCAGGGCGAAGAGGTCGAACCTGCACGCGCCAAGGCTCAGGCCATGGGCGTCAAAGAGATCTACATCGACGATTTGCGCGAAGAATTCGTGCGCGATTTCGTTTTCCCGATGTTCCGCGCCAACACCGTTTACGAAGGCGAGTACCTGCTGGGTACTTCCATCGCTCGTCCGTTGATCGCCAAGCGCCTGATCGAAATCGCCAACGAAACCGGCGCTGACGCCATTTCCCACGGCGCCACCGGCAAGGGTAACGACCAGGTTCGTTTCGAACTGGGCGCCTACGCCTTGAAACCGGGCGTGAAAGTGATCGCTCCATGGCGCGAATGGGACCTGCTCTCCCGTGAAAAGCTGATGGATTATGCTGAAAAGCACAACATCCCGATCGAGCGTCACGGCAAGAAGAAATCCCCGTACTCGATGGATGCCAACCTGCTGCACATCTCCTATGAAGGCGGCGTGCTGGAAGACACCTGGACCGAGCACGAAGAAGACATGTGGAAATGGACCGTCTCCCCGGAGAAGGCTCCTGACAAAGCGCAATACCTGGAACTGACCTACCGCAACGGCGACATCGTCGCGCTGGACGGCGTCGAAATGACCCCGGCCACCGTACTGGCGACCCTGAACCGTATCGGCGGCGAACACGGCATCGGCCGTCTCGACATCGTCGAGAACCGTTACGTCGGCATGAAGTCCCGTGGCTGCTACGAAACCCCGGGTGGCACTATCATGCTGCGCGCTCACCGTGCGATCGAATCGATCACCCTGGACCGCGAAGTGGCTCACCTCAAAGACGAGCTGATGCCGAAATACGCCAGCCTGATCTACACCGGTTACTGGTGGAGCCCTGAGCGTCTGATGCTGCAACAGATGATCGATGCGTCCCAGGCTCACGTGAATGGCGTTGTGCGCCTGAAGCTGTACAAAGGCAACGTGATCGTCACCGGGCGCAAGTCCGACGAGTCGTTGTTCGACGCCAACATCGCGACCTTCGAGGAAGATGGCGGCGCCTACAACCAGGCTGACGCAGCGGGCTTCATCAAGCTCAATGCGCTGCGTATGCGCATTGCCGCGAACAAAGGCCGGAAGCTTTTCTGAGACCTTTGAGACCGTAACAGGACGTGTGGCCTTGTCGTCGACAAGGTCACACGTCTGAAAGGGGATTTTGCCTGACGTTGCGATGCCGTGTTTTTTCGTGTCCGTAATACCTTCCTGACTATTTGTCCCTTATTGATCTTAAAGCGCGACTGACGGCTGCGTGTCGGTTTACACGTTTTGATCAATGAGCGTCACGCCTTGTGAATTCAAGTTGTAAGCCATGCAAAACGTCATGTTGCTGCGCTTCTTTGTGTGCCTTGACTGTTTGAGTGCGCTTTTCTTCAGTAATAACTCCGATTCGTCACACGTGATGAACACGACCGCGTGCGCCAGCTTTCCCTGTTCTTTCTGAATCTTCTCCATCACTTCACTGAACTGAACCTCTTTGTGCATCCGGCGCGCATCAATGATGTACAGATCCTTTAGCCGCTCGGCCAGGCTGACATGGTGCTGAACCGAAACGGGGCGCTTTGAACCGGCCTCGGCGGGTGGATCCTGGATGTTTCGGGGACGCTGGGCGGGTGGCGAGGGGGCAGTGCTTTCCGAGCGCTCGGCACTGTCCATGACCTTTATGAAGTGCTTTTCTTTTTCAAAGTCGGAAGGCGCATAGAGCGAACGATAATTGAAGTTGAGTGTGATAAAGAACAGAAACAGCAAATAAAAAGGAAAGCTGATCAGAAACCAGATATAGATTTCTCGTTCCTTATTGTCGAGAAAGGGCAGTGAAACGGCTGCCGATGTTTCAGACAGTGTTGCGAATATCGCGATGACGGTCATGGGGTTGGTAATTCTTTTTTTGAGTTTGGTCATGGTTAATGCTCATGAAAGTTGTCTTTTCTCGATGGGTTGAAGTTGAGTTGGATGTCGATTTTAATAGTAGCGTTATTGTTTGCGTTTAGGGCAGGTCTGTTCGCCTTGATGTAAAGTGTTAAATGATTTTTTGATGACTGACTATGTGGTGGTTTTACTTAATTGTCATCGTCTATTCATAATTGAGCATGGCGTTTTTTTTGCTGTAAGAAGAAGTGGATACTTGGCGTGTGATATTTCCGGAATGAACGTTGATACGGTCAATATCGGTTACTTTTGAGCATAACTCAGTCGTCGACTTCCATCGGGTCGCTGCCGCCCAGTCTGTTTATTTGATTTACTGGTCAAAAATCGATACAAAAAACTATTGAATATCGGAAGGCCGGCGCGCTGGAAAATCTTCTGATGCAGAGTATTCGAAGAATTTTTGTAAGATTAATCCGCGTTGTTTGTAGGGAATGTCTCTCGGTGTGGGTGGCCGGGGGGGACGGCATGCCATGGGTGAAACGACTAGGCTATTGTGCGGGCTCTAAAAATTCGAACAGCGAAATTGGACTTGCCCATGAATAAAGTGCTGATCGTGGATGATCACCCCGTCATTCGTCTTGCGGTACGTATGCTGATGGAACGTCATGGCTACGAAGTCATTGCAGAAACAGATAACGGCGTGGATGCATTACAACTCGCGCGTGAACTTATGCCGGATATTGTCATATTGGATATTGGCATTCCGAAGCTGGATGGGCTGGAAGTCATTGCGCGTCTGACCTCGACAGCGATGCCCATGAAAGTGCTGATATTGACTTCCCAGGCGCCCGGGCATTTTTCCATGCGTTGCATGCAGTCGGGCGCCGCCGGGTATGTTTGCAAGCAACAGGATCTGACGGAATTGCTCAGCGCAATAAAGGCCGTGTTGTCAGGCTACAGCTACTTCCCGAATCAAGCCTTGCATACCGTACGTTCCAGCCTGGGCAATGCCAGTGAAGCCGATATGGTGGATCGTCTGTCGGGGCGGGAAATGATGGTGTTGCAGCAGTTGGCCCGGGGCAAGACCAACAAGGAAATTGCGGACGGCATGTTCCTCAGCAATAAAACCGTCAGTACTTACAAGACTCGCCTGCTGTTGAAACTCAATGCCCGCTCTCTGGTCGATCTGATCGAATTGGCGCAGCGCAACGGTTTGGTGTGACGGTCTCAGCGTTTGACGTGGGGTGATGGGGCAGCGTTAAACAGGGTTCGGCACAGAGTAAAAAGCCTCCGTTTCGGGAGGCTTTCAGGTGTCATAAGTCAAAATCGTAATCGGCCAATTGCTTTTGCAGTCGGCGCTCCTCCAGCAGATTGTCGATGGTGCGGCGTTTGCTCAGGTTGGTCTTCGCTACTTCAACCACGGGTTCAGCGTCATCGGCCTCAACAGGGGTGAAGTCGTCTTCTACGTCCAATTGCTCTTTGCCAGTGCTCATTTTGTTACTCCAGGCTAAGACTGCCTTTGGCGCTCCTTATATCGACAATCTCCCGGCGGGTAAAAAAGATTTTTTCAATCGATAAATCAAAAAACCTAATAGCGCCTCAATCGTCCGAGGTCTTTTGCTTGTATTCACATAAATCTTCGATCCGGCAACTGCCGCAGCGAGGCTTGCGGGCCAGGCAAACGTAGCGTCCGTGGAGGATCAGCCAGTGATGAGAATCGAGCAGGTATTGCTTGGGCACAAACTTCATCAGTTTTTGCTCGACCTCGACCACATTCTTGCCTGGCGCGATGCCGGTGCGGTTGCTGACCCGGAAAATATGCGTATCCACCGCCATGGTCAGCTGACGAAACGCCGTGTTGAGCACCACGTTGGCGGTTTTGCGGCCGACGCCGGGCAGCGCTTCCAGCTCCTCGCGGGTCTGCGGCACTTCACCTCCATGGCGCTCAACCAGCAAGCGACAGGTCTCAATCACGTTTTTCGCCTTGCTGTTGAACAGGCCAATGGTCTTGATGTACTGCGAGAGACCTTCGACGCCCAGCGCGTAAATGGCCGCCGGCGTATTGGCCACCGGGTAGAGTTTGGCGGTGGCCTTGTTGACCCCGACATCGGTCGACTGTGCGGACAGAATCACGGCGATCAGCAATTCGAACGGCGAGGAGTAGGCCAGTTCGGTTTTCGGTTCCGGATTGTCTTCGTGAAACCTGCGGAAAATTTCCAGGCGTTTTGCGGCATTCATGGGCAGTGCGTTTCCTCGAAAGCAGTCAGTGTGAGGGCGTTGGTTGGCGCCAGGCCTGCCATGCGGCGATCAGCAATCCCAGCAGAATGAACCCGCCAGGGGCCAGAGTCGCCAGGCGCAAGCCACCGTCGGCGTTGACAACCCAGCCTGGCCAGTCTGCTTGCGTAGCGCCGGCCAGCCACGACAGATGGCTACCAATGGTCCCAGCACCGATGAACTCGCGCAGCAGGCCCAGGCCCAGCATCAACGCGCCGAACAGCGCACACAGGCGCAGGCGATCACGCCACGCGTCCTGGAAAAAACCGCTGTGTTCCAGCACGACGCATTGCAAGGCGATCAATCCGGCGTAGAACCCCAAATGTTGATGCCACGGCAGCGACCAGACTTGCAGAGCGAGTTCGACGCAGCTGGTCAGTGTGGCCGCCAGCAGCACGCCGGCAAGCACGTGAGTGCTCGGCATGAGTCGGGACCGCACGACACCCATACTCACACCAAAGGCACTGATCACCAGGAAGAACATCAGCCACAGGCCCAGCGCGGTCACCAGCGTGTCGGTGGCACCGATCAGCAGGGTCAGCATCAGCGAGTTCTGCAACGTCGACGATTGAGTCATGGCGTACTACTCCCAATCAGTTGTTGCCGGTGTTCATCGAAGTAGCGCAACGCATCATGAATGGCATTAATTGCCGCCCGCGATGTGATGGTCGCGCCCGCGATCTGATCGAACCGTCCCTGATCTTTTTTCAAGGCCCAGCCATTGTCGGCCGGTTCGGTTTGCGATTTGCCAGTGAAAGCCTGAAGCCAGGTATTAGGCCAGTCGGCGATTCGCGCGCCGAGCCCTGGGGTTTCCGATTGCTTGAGGGTTTTGACGCCCAACAATCTACCGTTGGCATCGATGGCGATCAGCAACTCGATGGCGCCGGCGTAGCCCAGGGTCTGGCTGCGCAGTAACACAGCGCTGGGTTGGCCGGCCTTGGTCGCGCGGTAGCCACTCAGCAGCGTGCTGTTGGCCAGGGTCGTGTTTGCCAGCGTGAGCGGTTGCGCCAGCGGCTGATTGTCGTAGCTGTCTGCGGGCAGCAGGTCGAGCAGATTGCGGCTGTCGATCAGCCGTTGTTCGGCGGCAATCCTTGGCGCGCTGGCGTACTGCACGAGGTAAGTCGCGCCGAGCCCGACGCCCGCCAGTATCACCAGGATCACAACGCTCGACGCTCGGCTCATGGCGCAACTCGCTCCTGCCTGGACACGATCAACCGCTCCAGCGCCGGCACGCAGAGGTTCATCAGCAATACCGCAAACGCCACGCCGTCCGGATAACCCCCCCAGGTTCGAATCAGATAAGTCAGCAGGCCCACACCCGCGCCGAACAGCAGTCGGGCACCCGGGCTTTTGGCGCCGGACACCGGCTCCGTGATGATGAAAAACGCCCCGAGCATGCTCGCGCCGGTGAGCAGATGAAACAGGGGCGAGCCATGGGAGTCGGAGCCCGAACCGTTCCAGCACAACAGGCTGATGACGAACAGGCTGGCGAGCATGCCGACCGGCGCATGCCAGCTAAACACTCGCTGTTGCAGCAGAAACGCGCCACCCGCCAGAAAAGCCAGGTTGACCCATTCCACGCCACGGCCGCCGAAGTGGCCGAACGCCGGATTGCCAGCGAACAGCTCGTCCATCGTCAGGCTTTTGTTGATCCGCAGGCTGTCCAGCGCCGTGGCCTGAACCCAGGCATCCGGCGTCGGGCTGAGACTGAAACCGAACACCTGCTGCAAACCGCCGAACAGGTCCATGCCATGGGACGACGGCCAGTGGGTCATCTGCTGGGGAAAGGTCACCAGCACCAGGGCGAAACCGAGCATCGCCGGATTGAACGGGTTCTTGCCGACGCCGCCATACAAGTGCTTGCCGAATATCATCGCGAAGGCCGCCGCACACACCGTCAGCCACCACGGGCAATACGGCGGCAAGGCCAATGCCAGCAGCGTCGCACTGACGAGCGCGCTGCCGTCGCTCAAGGTGGGCTTCAACGCTCGCTTGCGTAGCCGCAACACGGCCGCTTCAACAGCCAGCGCGGTCACGCCCGCCAGCATCAGGTTGATCAATACACCCCAACCATACAACCAGAACAACACCAGCATCCCTGGCACGGTGGCCAGCAACACCAGTTTCATGGCTTGCTGAAGGCGCTCATCCACTGATTCAAGGGGCGACATAGGCATCCACCTGACGCTCGGCTTCCTGCAGACGGGCGCGAGCCTTGTCCATTCGTTCGGCGGGAGTATCGGCGCGCCGCTCAAGTTTACTCACGTCGGCGCGGGCGTAGGCCAATTCGGTTTTCAGCTGTCGAAGCTGGCTGTCGATGGGACGCTTTTCGACACGCGCCAAGTCCGGCAAGGGCTGCTCGCTGGCCGCTTCAGCCGCCTGCAGGGTGTGTTCGGCGTCGCGCAGGGCACACCCCAACAGTTCGATCTGTTCGGCGGGCGCTTCGCTGGTTTGAGCCTTTTTGAGTTCGGCGCGGCGCATGGCCAACTGGATTTTCGCCCGTTTCAGCTCGGCATCCTTCGCCGGAGCGGTGGGCGCCGGTGCTGGTGGTGCGCTGCTTTCCAATTGCGCCAACGCTTGCTCGGCGGCTTCGAACTGCTGTTGCAGGACGATCAGTTGCGACTGCTGCTCGAAGGTCGGCGGATGCCCGAATGCCTTGAGCGACTTGTTCAGTTGCGCCCGGGTCATGGCCAGATCGATCTTGGCTTTTTTCAACGCCGCATCGGCATTTGCCGCTTTCTGTGCGCGAACACGCTCAAGGGCGGCCTGCACCGGGTCGAGCGTTGCTTCACTGGGCTGCGGCGCGGCGCGATGTGCCCGAGCCTGACGTTCGGCAACTTTCTGCTCTTCTTCACGCTGCAGACGGGCGTTGCGCTGTTCGAAACGGCGGCGTGCATGGTTGCGCTTGGCGGCGCGAGCCCGTTGCTCTTCAAGACTGAACGCCAGGCCGCCGACAATCGGCAGCACCGTGTCCAGTGGCAACGGGCGCATCTCGATGCAATCCACCGGGCAGGGCGCCACGCAGAGGTCGCAGCCGGTGCATTCATCGATGATCACCGTGTGCATCAATTTCGCCGCGCCGACAATGGCGTCTACCGGGCACGCCTGAATGCACTTGGTGCAACCGATGCATTCGGCTTCACGGATATAGGCGATCTGCGCCGGGGCGGAACCGCGAGTGACATCCAGTTCCAGTACCGGCACTTTCAGCAGTTCAGCCAACGCCGCGATGGTTTCACTGCCGCCGGGCGGGCACTTGTTGATCGGCTCGCCGCTGGCGATGCCTTCGGCGTAGGGCTTGCATCCGGGGTGGCCGCACTTGCCGCATTGCGTCTGCGGCAGGAGGGCATCGATGCGTTGAATCAGACTCATGTTTTGATCAGTCCGCTGAATCCGAGAAAAACCACTGCGATCAGTCCGGCGCCGATCAGGTCGATCGGCAGGCCACGAAAGGGCAGGGGAACATCGTTATCGATAGTGCGCTGGCGCAAGTCGCTGAACAGACTCAGCACCAGCCAGAAACCCAACCCGGCGCCAAGGCTCAGGGCTGTGGTATGAAAAAATCCTTTGTCCTCCTGGGTGTTGATCAGCGCCAGCCCAAGCACGCCGGCGTTGCCAAGCAGCAGCGGCCAGAGGCTATCGAACGACAGCTTCGGTAATGCCTGTGAAAGCAGCTTCAGCAACGGGCCGATCAGCAGAACGCTCAAGGGTAGAAACACGAAAAGGCGCAGCGAAGTCAGCTCCAGCGGAACCAGCAGCCAATGGTAGGCCGAGTAGCCCAGCACGCCGACGATCAGCATCAGGCACGTCGTCGCAATCCCCAATGCGTGGACCTTGTCGCGCTCGGCACCCAGCAGCGGATCGACGCCCAGCGGCCAGTGCAACACGAGGTTGTTGATCAGGGCAGTGCTGATAAGCGTAAGAAGCAGTTCGGTCATGATCTGGTTACCTGAGCGTCCGTATCCACACATCGTTGGGGCTGATGATTACCCTTTGGGAGCTGTGTAGGAGCTGTGTAGGAGCTGTGGGGGGGGGGGGGGGGGGGGGGGTTTTTTTTTTTTTTTTTTTTTTTATATATGATTATATTGAAAAGGCGGTTTGTGAAGTTGGAAAAGGAGTAGAAGAAC
>NZ_JBIVBY010000044.1:0-7076 GCF_044746405.1 Pseudomonas sp. NPDC086251 | reverse complement strand
TTGTTCGTTTTTTCGTTGGTCTATTTCCGGGCCCCACACAACCGTGTTTTTTTTTTTTTTTTTTTTTTTAAAAAAAAAAAAAAAAAAACACCCCCCCCCCTTACCCCCCCACAGCTCCTACACAGCTCCTACACAGCTCCTACGGACTTGAGAGATAGTATGGGCCAGACATGAAAATCCCACAGACATGCCGGGCACGACTGTGGGATGGGTTCAGCAGATCAAAACTTACTTGATGCGCTGACCTGGCTTGGCGCCGCTGTCAGGGCTGAGCAGGTAGATTTCTTCACCGCCAGGACCGGCCGCCATGACCATGCCTTCGGAAATGCCGAACTTCATTTTCCGTGGCTTGAGGTTGGCGATCATCATGGTCAGGCGACCATCGAGCTTGGACGGATCCGGGTAAGCGCTCTTGATCCCGGAGAACACATTGCGTTGCTCGTCACCGATGTCCAGGGTCAGGCGCAACAGCTTGTCGGCACCTTCCACGTGTTCAGCCTTGACGATCAGCGCGACACGCAAATCGATGGCCGCGAAGGCATCGAACTCGATTTCCGGCGACAGCGGATCTTTGGCCAGTTCGCCGTTGCCTTGAGCGGCGGCTTCGCCGGTGTCGGTCTGGCTGGCGGTCAGGTCTTCTTTCGAAGCGTCGGTCATGGCTTGCACTTTCACCGGGTCGATACGGGTCATCAACGGTTTGAACTCGTTCAGCTGATGGTTGCTGAGCAAGGTTGCGTGGTCGTTCCAGGTCAGTGGCGCAACGTTCAGGAACGCCTCGGCATCGGCGGCCAGCAACGGCAGCACTGGCTTGAGGAAGATCACCAGTTGGCGGAACAGGTTGATGCCCAGGGCGCAGATGGCCTGGACTTCTTCCTGCTTGCCTTCCTGTTTGTTCAGCGACCACGGCGCCTTGTCGGCGATCCAGGCGTTGGCACGGTCGGCCAGGCCCATGATCTCGCGCATGGCGCGGGCAAAGTCGCGAGCCTCGTAGGCCTCGGCGATGCTCGGCGCAGCAGCGAGGAACGCTTCGGTCAATTCCGGCGCAGCGTTGCCGGCCACCAGCACGCCAGCGTTGCCTTTATGAATGAAACCGGCGCAACGGCTGGCGATGTTGACGACTTTACCGACCAGGTCCGAGTTGACCTTCTGCACGAAGTCTTCGAGGTTCAAGTCCAGGTCGTCGACGCCACGGCTCAGTTTGGCCGCGTAGTAATAACGCAGGTATTCCGGCGACAGGTGATCCAGGTAGGTCCGGGCCTTGATGAAGGTGCCACGGGACTTGGACATTTTCTGACCGTTGACGGTCAGGTAGCCGTGCACGTTGATGCCGGTCGGTTTACGGAAACCGGCGCCTTCGAGCATGGCTGGCCAGAACAGCGCGTGGAAGTTGACGATGTCCTTGCCGATGAAATGGTACAGCTCGGCGGTGGAGTCTTTGTTCCAGAACGCGTCGAAATCCAGCTCCGGCGTGCGATCACAGAGGTTCTTGAAGCTGGCCATGTAGCCGATTGGCGCATCCAGCCAAACGTAGAAGTACTTGCCTGGCTCGTCGGGAATCTCGAAACCGAAGTACGGCGCATCACGGGAGATGTCCCATTGCTGCAAGCCCGCATCCAGCCATTCGGCGATTTTGTTGGCGACGGCGTCTTGCAGGGTGCCGCTGCGGGTCCAGGCTTGCAGCATTTCCTGGAAGTCCGGCAGTTTGAAGAAGAAGTGCTGGGAATCCTTGAGCACCGGGGTGGCGCCAGAGATTGCCGACTTCGGATCCTTCAGGTCGGTCGGTGCGTAGGTCGCACCGCATTTTTCGCAGTTGTCGCCGTACTGGTCTTCGGTGCCACATTTCGGGCAAGTGCCCTTGATGAAGCGGTCGGCCAGGAACATTTTCTTTTCCGGGTCGAAGTACTGCGTGATCGAGCGCTGGGCGATGTGCCCGGCGTCGCGCAGCTTCAGGTAGATCTGGCTCGACAGCTCACGGTTTTCTTCGGCGTGAGTGGAGTGGAAGTTGTCGAAGTCGACCAGGAACTCGGCAAAGTCGGCGCTGTGTTCAGCCTGGACGTTGGCGATCAGTTGGTCCGGGGTGATGCCTTCCTTTTCCGCGCGCAGCATGATGGCCGAACCGTGGGCGTCGTCGGCGCAGACATAAATGCATTGATTGCCGCGGTGCTTCTGGAAGCGCACCCACATATCGGTCTGGATGTATTCCAGCATGTGGCCAAGATGGATCGAACCATTGGCATAGGGCAGGGCGCTGGTGACGAGGATCTTGCGTGGCTCGGACATGGGGCTCGGCTACTTGATGAAACGGAGGTCGGCCACTATAAAGCGCCCGAGTATATTTTTCACCCTGTGCACCTGTTTCATTGGATGAACCGCCAGAAAAGATCGCAGCCTTCGGCAGCGCCTACAGGGATTGCGGTGAACTTGTAGGAGCTGCCGAAGGCTGCGATCTTTTCAGGTACGATACCCGCCTGATTTTCCAGTCTTGCTATCGGAGTTGCCCATGAGCGCCGTCAATCGCGCAGCGGTGGAAGCCGTCCTTCGCCAATACACCGACCCTTATCTGAACCAGGATCCGGTCAGCGCCGGATGCGTGCGCAACATCGACATCCAGGGCGATCGCGTCAGCGTCCAGCTCGAACTCGGTTACGCCGCCGGGCTGTTCAAGAGTGGCTGGGCGCAGATGCTGGAAATGGCCATTCAGGGCCTGGACGGCGTGACCAGCGCCCGCGTCGACATCACCAGCGTGATTGCCGCGCACAAGGCCCAGGCACAGATTCCGGGCCTGGCCAACGTCAAGAACGTGGTGGCCGTGGCCTCCGGCAAGGGCGGTGTGGGCAAATCCACCACGGCCGCCAACCTCGCGCTGGCCCTGGCCCGCGAAGGCGCCAAAGTGGGGATTCTCGACGCGGACATCTACGGTCCGAGCCAAGGCATCATGTTCGGCATCCCGGAAGGCACCCGACCAAAGGTCAAGGACCAGAAATGGTTCGTGCCGATCGAGTCCCATGGCGTCGAAGTGATGTCCATGGCGTTCCTGACCGACGACAACACGCCGATGGTCTGGCGCGGGCCGATGGTCTCCGGTGCCTTGTTGCAGTTGGTCACGCAAACCGCTTGGGGCGACCTGGATTACCTGGTCATCGACATGCCGCCAGGCACCGGTGACATCCAGCTGACCCTGGCGCAGAAAGTCCCGGTGGCCGGTGCGGTGATCGTGACCACGCCACAGGATCTGGCGTTGCTGGACGCACGCAAAGGCGTGGAGATGTTCCGCAAGGTCAACATTCCGGTGCTGGGCGTGGTGGAAAACATGGCCGTGCACATCTGCTCCAACTGCGGCCATGCCGAGCATCTGTTTGGCGAGGGTGGCGGGGTGAAACTGGCCAACCAGTACGGCGTCGAACTGCTGGCTTCGTTGCCGCTGGCGATGGCCATCCGCGAGCAGGCCGATGGCGGCAAGCCAACGGTGATCGCCGAGCCGGACAGCCCGATTGCGCTGGTCTATCAGGAACTGGCCCGCCACGTCGGCGCGCGGATCGTGTTGCAGGAAGCGGTATCGCCGGCGATGCCGAACATCTCCATCAGCGACGATTAATCTGCGTCGCCTGTTAAAAGATCGCAGCCTCGTTTCACTCGACAGCTCCTACACATGGGTTTCGCATTCCTCTGTAGGAGCTGTCGAGCGAAGCGAGGCTGCGATCTTTTGACTTTGCTTTAGATCCGCAACCCGCCATCCATTTCCAGGATCCGGCCGGTGTAGTAGTCGTTCTCGAAAATGTAGGCCGCCGAATGGGCGATCTCTTCCGGCTTGCCCATGCGCTTGAGCGGGATCCCGGACGTCATTTTCTCCAGCGCCTCAGGCTTCATGCCCAGGGTCATCTCGGTTTCGATAAAGCCCGGCGCAATGCCCGCCACACGAATACCGTAGCGTGCCAGTTCCTTGGCCCAGGTCACGGTCGCGGCGGCGACACCGGCCTTGGCGGCGGAGTAGTTGGTTTGGCCGACGTTGCCGGCGCGGGAAATCGACGAGATATTAATGATCGCGCCGCTGTTGTTCAGCTCGACCATTTTCGCCGCGACTTCGCGAGTGCACAGGAACACGCCGGTCAGGTTGACGTCGATGACCGCTTGCCACTGGGCCAGGCTCATCTTGGTCATCTCGCCGTCCTTGACCTTGATCAACAGCCCGTCGCGCAGGATCCCGGCGTTGTTGATCAGGCCATGGATCGCGCCAAAGTCTTCGGCCACCTGGGCAACCATGTGCGTCACTTGTTCTTCATTGGCGACGTTGCACAGGTAGGCGCGGGCCTCGACACCCTTGGCTTTGCAAGCGGCGACGGTGTCGTCGAGTTTTTCCTGGTTCAGGTCGACCAGCGCCAGCTTCGCGCCCTTGCCCGCAAAATACTCGGCCATGGATCGGCCTAAACCCTGGCAACCGCCAGTGATAATGATTACTTTGTCAGTGAGTTGCATTCGCATGCCCCAATAGCAGGTCAGAGTGGTTTCCTTCTAGAGGGCCTCTCGATCTGCACCTGATGTGGCCTGGTTGCACATGAGAACTGCCCCGAGGGCGTACTGGAACTTATCCCCAGGCGCCTGTCCGTTTTTTCGACGGATTCTATATAAGGAGTCATAAATTGAGCGTTGAAGCGGCCAAGAATGCCCGAGAATTGCTTCTCAAGGAATACCGTGGAGTGCTTTCGACGCACTCCAAGGCGATGCCCGGTTTCCCGTTTGGCTCCGTGGTGCCGTACTGCCTGGACGGGCAGGGCCGGCCGCTGATCCTGATCAGCCGCATCGCCCAGCACACGCACAACCTGCAGAAAGACCCGAAATGTTCACTGTTCGTCGGCGAGCGCGAGGCCGAAGACGTACAAGCCGTGGGTCGCCTGACCTACCTCGCCGAAGCGGAAAAGCTCGAGGATGAGGCAGCCATCGACGCGGCGGCCGAGCGTTACTACCGCTACTTCCCGGATTCCCAGAGCTACCACAAGGCCCACGATTTCGATTTCTGGGTGCTCAATCCGGTGCGCCACCGTTACATCGGCGGTTTCGGCGCGATTCACTGGGTCGATCACCTGACCCTGGCCAACCCGTTCGCCGGCAAGGCTGAGGTGAGCATGGTCGAACACATGAACGCCGATCACGCCAAGGCAATTGCCCACTACGTCGACCTGGCCGGGCTACCGAAAACCGAACCGGCGCAATTGGCCGGCATCGATACCGAAGGCATGCACCTGCGCATCGGTCAGGGCCTCTACTGGCTACCGTTTCAAGCGCCTTGTAATACGCCGACACAAGTCCGGGAAGCCTTGGTTTTCCTGGCTCACGCCGAGCATTGGCCGAAAAATGAAGTGGCCGGCGCTTGAATTCACGAAACGGCGACGTCATCTAGGGAAGACTGGCAAGGCATTCTTGCGTTGAGGAACCATTTGATGCGCCCTTTTTTGTTGCTCTTTGTACTGTTCCCGGTGTTGGAGCTGTTCGTATTCGTCAAGGTAAGCGGCGCTATCGGGTTTTTCCCGGCGCTGCTGCTGGTCATTCTCGGCTCGATGCTCGGCGTGTTCGTGCTGCGTGTCGCCGGCCTGGCCACTGCACTGCGTGCCCGTGAAAGCCTGAACCGCGGCGAGTTGCCAGCCCAGACCATGCTTGAAGGCCTGATGCTGGCGTTGGCGGGTGGCCTGTTGATTCTGCCGGGCTTCGTCACTGACGTGCTGGGCCTGATCATGTTGCTGCCGATCTCTCGTCGCCTGCTGGCCAATAAAATGCGCCAGCGTGCCGAGGAGCAGGCGATCCGTCAGCGGGCCTTCGCCGATGACCTTCAGCCCCGTGGCGGTCCCGCGCCACGTCAGCCGCTGGGCCGTGAGCCTGATGTGATCGAGGGCGAGTTCGAACACCGCGATAGCAAGTAATCCGCTTCACTGCACGGCACCTTCGGGTGTCGTGTCCGTTTTCGGGGCAGCAACGTAAAAAATTTCGATCCCCGCCCTTGTAATAAGCTTATGCGCCCTTATGTAACGGTCACCGCAAGGTTTCTGGCGATCACGCCAGACAGACTTCCGCGGCTTGCTTGTCGAGCCGCACCCGGCACCGCCGGATTTGTTAAACCCGCCGGGAATACACCGGCCGATGAAAACCACAATTAGGAGAGATCGACAATGAAGCTTCGTCCTCTGCATGACCGCGTCGTCGTCCGTCGCAGCGAAGAAGAAAAGAAAACCGCTGGCGGTATCGTCCTGCCAGGTTCGGCTGCTGAAAAGCCAAACCAGGGCGAAGTCCTCGCTGTAGGCCCGGGCAAAGTCCTGGACAACGGTGAAGTGCGTGCGCTGTCCGTGAAAGTGGGTGACAAGGTTGTGTTCGGCCCTTACTCCGGCAGCAACACTGTGAAAGTTGACGGCGAAGACCTGCTGGTCATCGGCGAGAGCGAAATCCTCGCTGTTGTCGAAGGCTGATTCCCCGCTCATTTTCCCGCTACTACAAAGTATTTAAGGAATATCGATCATGGCTGCTAAAGAAGTTAAATTCGGCGATTCCGCCCGCAAGAAAATGCTCGCCGGTGTCAACGTCCTGGCTGACGCAGTAAAAGCGACCCTGGGCCCTAAAGGCCGTAACGTGATCATCGAGAAGAGCTTCGGCGCTCCGACCATCACCAAGGACGGCGTTTCCGTTGCCAAAGAAATCGAGCTGAAAGATCGCTTCGAAAACATGGGCGCGCAGCTGGTCAAAGACGTTGCCTCCCGTGCCAACGATGACGCAGGCGACGGCACCACCACCGCGACCGTTCTGGCTCAATCGATCGTCAACGAAGGCCTGAAAGCCGTCGCTGCCGGCATGAACCCGATGGACTTGAAGCGCGGTATCGACAAAGCGACCATCGCTATCGTCAAAGAGCTGAAAGCCCTGTCCAAGCCTTGCGCTGACACCAAGGCAATCGCTCAGGTCGGCACCATCTCGGCCAACTCCGACAGCTCCATCGGCGACATCATTGCCGAAGCCATGGAAAAAGTCGGTAAAGAAGGCGTGATCACCGGTGAAGAAGGCTCGGGCCTGGAAAACGAACTGTCGGTTGTTGAAGG
>NZ_JBIVBY010000043.1:0-47073 GCF_044746405.1 Pseudomonas sp. NPDC086251 | reverse complement strand
GTCACGCTGGGCCTTACTGGCCGGTTTCTTTTTGGTCGGCATACATGCACCTCTGCAACATGTTATGCCCGAACACAAAATTTATGACACTCCCGGCCGGCGCCACCACAAAAATGGCTACGCCGCCTAATCAAAAAGAAGCCAGGCGAGCTGCCAACGCCTGCGCCTGACTCGCCACATCCGTCACCGCCGTGCTCTCCCACCACATCCCACGCAACGGCGGCCCCATCGCAAACAACCGGCTGGCGACCTGCCCATCGGCATCCAGCACCGCACCGTCAACCGCCGCCGCAATCCCCAACGCCAACGGCCCCGGCCGAATCAACCCACGCGCCAGCAATTGCTGCGGCAACGGTCGCGCCACCCGACGCCAGTCGTACTCGATACCGCTGGAATTGATCAACGCCGCGCCACTGACGACGCACGTTTCAGCCTCGCCACGACGCCGGATCCGGATACTGACTTCACCTGCCAAGGAACGCTCCAGCCCCTTGAACGAAGCGGCCTGAATGCGCAACCGCCCTTCCCCATGCAACCGCGCCACCAACTCTGCACTCAACGGCGGCGAGCGGTGGTGATGACTCTCCCACCACGGCCGCACATGCCGCACAAATTGCCGACGCTGCAGGTCAGTCGCCTGGTTCCACAAGCGGCCGATGTGCGCGCGCACCGTATCCAGTGGCGCCTGCCAGTCGATGCCTTGGGCGATGGCTTCCCGGCAATGCCGACGCAGTTCGCGCACCAGCTGACGGGGTGTGCGGAGGCTGTGATCCTCGGCGAGAAAATCCACCCAGGCCGGCGGTTGCCGACGCACATGCGGCAGCAAGCCATGGCGGGAAAACACTTCGATCGGCCCGCGATGCCCGGCCTGTTCCAGCGATACCACGGCGTCGATCATGGTCAGGCCCGAGCCGATGATCAGCACCGTCGACTGCGGATCGAGTTGCCGCATGGCGGCGACGTCCCACGGATCCATTGCCGCGGCGTTCAGGCCGCTGGATTCGGTTTGCGGCGTGCGCGCGGCGGGGAACATCCCGGTCGCCAACACCGCAAAAGCCCCCTGCAAACGCTGACCGTCACTCAAAGTCAGGCTCACTGCGTCGTCATGGGTTTGCAGATCAACCACCTCAGCCCGCACGTGTTCGACCGTTGAACCGTTCGAGGCCCCAACGGCTTGCGCTTCGGCCAGACGCTGCTGCACGTACAGGCCAAAAATCCCCCGTGGCGGAAACAGTTCGCTGATCGGCACATGTTGCTCGTCAGACTCGGGCCAGCCACCGGCCGCGATGTAGTCGGTCAGCCATTGGGTCAGATCGTCGGCGTTGTCCGGGTCGACGCTCATGCGCGCCGCGTTACCGTTGAGCGTATGGCCCAACTCGACCGCACTGTACGCCTCGCCCCGGCCCAATTCGGCCCGGGGTTCGATCACCAGCACCTGACGCTTACCGGGCAGACGCAATAATTGCGCCGCCAGCATCGCGCCGCTGAGGCCGCCGCCGACGATCAGGATGTCTGCGTGACGGATGGCGGGAGTCGCCTGTCCGTTTTGGGTTTCACTCATGCCGTTCTCGCTGATCAGTGTTTAGCTGGATAGAAGTCATGCCGATCGCCTGGACGATCATAAGCGCCAAACCCAGGGAAGATTCATCAAACAGTACCAAAGTAGGACACGCTGGCGCTGACTGGATCGTATTGGTCGAGTTCATGCGCTGTCCTGTTTGAATTCGGCGAGCCAGATGGGCTTCGGTATAGCGTCAGGGCTGCGGGTGGCTTGCCAGATGAAATCCAGGTTGTGAAAGCCCAGCCGCCGGCGAACAACGTTTTTGATCAGGCGTCGCAGTCCGCGTTCCGGATGGGCAATGGCCCAGTCGCAGAGGCGCCGGCGCCACGTGCCTTGGGGCGCGAGACGGCTTTCGATGTCGGCGGCCAGCCGTTGCAGGCCTTCGGTGGAAAGCAGCAGCCCTGAGGGCGCCACTTCACGACGGTCGCGGCGGGCGCTGCCGGGGTGTTCCGGGAAGGCCAGGGAGTGGCCGCGGCTCAACCATTGCTCAAGCAACACCGTCAGGCCGTTTTGCCATTGGGTGCCCTCTTCGCTCCACAGTTGAACCCCTTGCGTCCAGCGGTTGAGGCGTTGCGGGGGTTCTGTCGGGCCGAGCAGTTCGGTGAAATTGAGCAGCGACTGGCCGTGGTTGATCCACAGTTGTTGCGCCTGTCGACCGTGGACGAAAGCGTGAGTCGGACGACTGCGCCACAGGGCTCTGTGCAGGTCCTCGGGTTCGAGATTGTCCGGTAGCGTCAACACTTCACCGCCGAGGTGTTGCGCGGCCAAAGCCAGCTGCAACAGGTTCGGTTCGAAGGCGCCGCTGAGGGCCAGCCGCGACGCCTCGGTAAAACCCTGCTGACGCAAACCATCGGCCAGGCGCTCGACATCGCGCAACACATCAATCCAGCGCCAGACCAGCCACTGCCCGTGACGCTTGTGCCGCAGTGCCGGTTGCAACGGACTGACCTGGGCCCAGTGACGCAATTGCTCCAGGGCTCGGGGTACATTGACCTGCCACTCGGTGATGTCCGCATTCGACGGACGCTTGAGTTCATGCACGCTCATGAATTGACCTCCTGTTCATGGACAAAAGCGTGCGGTAGTCCGCTGGGCCAGAACCTGTGAAACGACGCCGATCCAATGTGGGAGCGGGCTTGCTCGCAAAGGCGATCTGGCTGGCGACATCGATGTTGACTGTGCCGGCCTCTTCGCGAGCAAGCCCGCTCCCACATAGGATCTTTGCCGGTATTTGTGTACGACACCGATTACCTGTGGGAGCGGGTTTGCTCGCGAAAGCGATCTGGCTGGCGACATCGATGTTGACTGTGCCGGCCTCTTCGCGAGCAAGCCCGCTCCCACATGGGATCTTTGCCGGACTCGGTATTTGTGTACGACACCGATTACCTGTGGGAGCGGGCTTGCTCGCGAAAGCGATCCGGCGGGCGACATCGATGTTGGCTGTGCCGGCCTCTTCGCGAGCAAGCCCGCTCCCACATGGGATCTTTGCCGGGCTCGGTATTTGTGTACGACACCGATTACCTGTGGGAGCGGGCTTGCTCGCGAAAGCGATCTGGCTGGCGACATCGATGTTGGCTGTGCCGGCCTCTTCGCGAGCAAGCCCGCTCCCACATGGGATCTTTGCCGGGCTCGGTATTTGCTCGCGACGGGATCTAGGCGGACACCACTTTCCTGTCCTGCTGACGCAACGCCGCCAGGTCGCGATAGCCACTTCCCGGGTGGATGTCCGGCAAGCGCGGTCCTTCGCCGAACAGTTTCTCGCGAAGGGTCCCCGGCGCGTAGTCGGTTTTGTACGCGCCGCGCTTCTGCAACTCCGGCACCAGCAGGTCCACCGCATCGATGAAGGTTTCGTGGGTCAGTGCATAGGCCAGGTTGAAGCCGTCCACATCGGTTTCTTCGACCCACTCCTGCAGCAGGTCGGCGACAGTCTCGGGGCTGCCGACAAACAGCGGGCCAAAACCACCGATGCCCACCCAATCGGCCAGTTCATTGGGGGTCCAGACCTTGTTCGGATCCGCTGTCGAAAAGGCCTCCACCGCCGATTGAATCGCGTTGGTATGCACATGCTTCAGCGGTTCATCCGGTTTGAACTGACTGAAATCGATCCCCGTCCAGCCCGAAATCAATGCCATGGCCCCTTCATAGCTGACCCAGGTTTTGTACTCTTCGAATTTGGCTTTGGCCTTGGCGTCGGTCTCGCCGAGGATCACCGTTTGCAGGTTGAAGATCAGAATCTTCGACGGATCGCGCCCGGCCTCGGCGGCACGGCGACGGATGTCCGCAACGGTCTTCTTCAGCAGCACTTTCGACGGTGCGGCGACAAACACGCATTCGGCATGTTCAGCCGCAAACTGCTTGCCACGGCTCGACGCGCCGGCCTGATACAGCACAGGCGTGCGTTGCGGCGAAGGCTCACAAAGATGAATCCCCGGCACCTGGAAGTGTTTGCCAACGTGCTGGATCTCATGAATCTTGCTCGGGTCGCTAAAGATCCGGCGCTCGCGATCGCGCAGGATCGCACCCTCTTCCCAACTGCCCTCCCAGAGTTTGTAGCAAACCTCCAGGTACTCTTCGGCGAAGTCGTAACGCGCGTCGTGTTCGGTCTGGGCTTTCTGGCCGAGGTTCTTCGCGCCGCTCTCCAGGTACGAGGTGACGATGTTCCAGCCCGCGCGGCCCTTGGTCAGGTGATCGAGGGTCGACAGGCGTCGGGCGAACGGATACGGATGCTCGAACGACAGCGACGCGGTCAGGCCGAAACCCAGGTGTTCGGTGACCAACGCCATCGGCGGGATCAGTTGCAGCGGATCGTTGACCGGCACCTGCGCCGCCTGACGGATCGCCGCGTCACCGTTGCCGTTGTAGACGTCATAGATGCCCAGCACATCGGCAATGAACAAACCGTCGAACTTGCCGCGCTCCAGAATCTTCGCCAGATCGGTCCAGTATTCCAGGTCCTTGTACTGCCACGAACGATCACGCGGATGCGCCCACAACCCCGGCGACTGGTGGCCGACGCAGTTCATGTCAAAAGCGTTGAGACGAATTTCCCGGGCCATCAAACGGCGCTCCTGAAACTGGGGGATGAAATACCCAGAGCTTCTGCAGGAGTCGTGCCTGAAATAAAATTCGTTTTATTTCAGTAGCTTGAATGATCATTCGAGAAAGACTTGGAGCTTTAAACCAGCAAAGTGTCGATCCGCTGTTGATCGGCGAACAGTTAGATCACCACGTTTCTGACGAACCGCGCCGCCACCGCCCCATCGTTGCGATAGGCATGCGGCTGGTTGCTGGCGAACATATAGAACTCGCCGGCGGCGATCTCGTGCGGCGTGTCGCCGAGCATCAAGGTCAGGCAGCCTTCGAACACGTAAATCTGTTCGCTCCAGCCATCGGCATCCGGTTGCGACGGGTAGATTTCGCCCGGTTGCAGGCACCATTCCCATTGTTCCACTTCGCGAGTGGCGGTGGCCCTAGACAGTAGAACGGCCTTGCTGCCGGCAATCATACCGGCCCACGCGACTTCATTGATGCGGCTGTAATCGCGGACGTCGGGGGCCTGGATCAGGTCGCTGAACGCCACGTCCAGTGCTTCGGCCACGCGGTCGAGGGTGGTCAGGCTGACATTCTTTTCGCCCGCCTCGATCGCCACCAGCATCCGGCGACTGACGCCGGATTTTTCGGCCAGCGCGGTCTGGCTCATGTCGGCGGCATGGCGCAAGCGTCGAACGTTCTGGCTGACGTGCTGAAGGACCGAAGCCCGTTGTGTGGAATCTTTGTGCACTATATTGCTCACTTGGTAGGGTTGGGCAGTATACTGCGCAACATTCGGCGCATTGTGCGTCCCCCTCAGGTAGCGCGCAAGGTCATGACGTCGGTGAACTCCTCCCAGGCTTCTTCCCGTTTCTCCCGGTTCAGCAAGGCCGAGTGCGTGCTGGTGCTGATCACCATGGTGTGGGGCGGGACCTTTTTGCTGGTCCAGCATGCAATGACCGTCAGCGGGCCGATGTTCTTTGTCGGCCTGCGCTTTGCCGCGGCGGCGATCATCGTCGCCCTGTTCTCCTGGCGGCACCTGCGCGACCTGACCCTGTTCGAACTCAAGGCCGGGGCCTTTATCGGCGTGGCGATCATGCTCGGTTATGGCTTGCAGACCGTCGGGTTGCAGACCATTCCCAGCAGTCAGTCGGCGTTTATCACTGCGTTGTACGTGCCGTTCGTGCCGTTGCTGCAATGGCTGGTGCTGGGGCGGCGTCCGGGTTTGATGCCGAGCATCGGGATCATGCTGGCGTTTACCGGGTTGATGTTGCTGTCGGGGCCTGCCGGTGCGTCTTTCAATTTCAGCCCGGGCGAAATTGCCACGTTGATCAGCGCGGTGGCGATTGCCGCAGAAATTATCCTGATCAGCACTTATGCCGGCCAGGTCGATGTGCGTCGGGTGACGGTGGTGCAACTGGCGGTGACTTCGGTGCTGTCGTTCCTGCTGGTGGTGCCGACTCAGGAAGTGATTCCGGGCTTTTCATGGTTGCTGTTGTGCAGCGCGCTGGGGCTCGGCGCGGCCAGTGCGGCGATTCAGGTGGCGATGAACTGGGCGCAAAAGAGTGTTTCGCCGACGCGGGCGACGTTGATCTATGCCGGTGAGCCGGTGTGGGCCGGGATTGTCGGGCGGATTGCCGGGGAACGGTTGCCGGCGATTGCGCTGGTGGGCGCGGGGTTGATTGTGGCGGCGGTGATTGTCAGTGAGTTGAAGACCAGGGGTAAGGTGGTTGCGACTGAGGAAGCGTTGGAGCGGGAGACACAAGGTTAAGCTTCAAGATCTTTAGCGGCGGGTAAATCGCCTTCGCGGGCAAGCCTCGCTCCTACAGGTCTCGTCGCTCCAAGATCTGTAGGAGCGAGGCTTGCCCGCGAAGGGGCCGGACCTGCCGAATACAAACCTTTGAAACAATGAATAACAGGAATTTTCCAGCTACTTTGTAGGATTCTGCGACAGCTTGGCGTTTGGTGATCCGGGGACTGGCACGTATGATGCTTCACAAACTTCCGCAGATTAGAAGCCTATGTCCCTGATAGTTCTACTGCTTCTGCCTTTTATCGGCAGCTGTCTGGCCGCCTTGCTGCCACACAACGCGCGCAACACCGAATCGCTGCTGGCTGGCCTGGTCGCCTTGATTGGCACCGTTCAGGTCGCCCTCTTGTACCCGCAAATCGCCCACGGCGGCGTCATTCGCGAAGAATTCTTCTGGTTACCCAGCCTCGGCCTGAACTTCGTTCTGCGCATGGACGGCTTCGCCTGGCTGTTCTCGATGCTGGTGCTGGGCATCGGCACGCTGGTGTCGTTGTACGCCCGCTACTACATGTCGCCGGACGATCCGGTGCCACGCTTCTTTGCGTTTTTCTTGGCGTTCATGGGCGCCATGCTCGGGTTGGTGATCTCCGGCAACCTGATCCAGATCGTGTTTTTCTGGGAACTGACCAGCCTCTTCTCTTTTCTGTTGATCGGCTACTGGCACCACCGCTCCGATGCGCGACGTGGCGCTTATATGGCGCTGATGGTCACCGGCGCCGGCGGTTTGTGTTTGCTGGCGGGGGTCATGCTGCTTGGCCATGTGGTCGGCAGCTATGACCTGGACAAGGTCCTGGCCGCCGGCGAGCTGATTCGCGCACATGCCCTCTACCCCATTCTGCTGCCCCTGATCCTGATCGGCGCCCTGAGCAAAAGCGCGCAATTCCCCTTCCACTTCTGGCTGCCCCACGCCATGGCGGCGCCAACGCCGGTCTCGGCGTATTTGCACTCGGCAACCATGGTCAAGGCCGGGGTGTTTCTGCTGGCACGGCTTTGGCCGTCACTCTCCGGCAGCGAAGAATGGTTCTACATCGTCAGCGGCGCCGGCGCCTGCACCCTGTTGCTCGGCGCCTATTGCGCGATGTTCCAGAACGACCTCAAAGGCCTGCTGGCCTACTCGACCATCAGCCACCTCGGCCTGATCACCCTGCTGCTGGGCCTGAACAGTCCGCTGGCCGCCGTGGCCGCAGTGTTCCACATCCTCAACCACGCCACTTTCAAGGCCTCGCTGTTCATGGCGGCGGGGATCATCGACCACGAAAGCGGCACCCGCGACATTCGCAAACTCAGCGGCCTGATCAAACTGATCCCGTTCACCGCCACCCTGGCCATGGTCGCCAGCGCCTCGATGGCCGGCGTGCCGCTGCTCAACGGCTTCCTCTCGAAAGAGATGTTCTTCGCCGAAACCGTGTTCATCAACGCCACCGCCTGGGTCGAGATGACCCTGCCGATCGTCGCGACCATCGCCGGGACGTTCAGCGTCGCCTACTCCCTGCGCTTCACCGTTGATGTGTTCTTCGGCCCGACCGCCACCGACCTGCCGCACACCCCGCACGAACCGCCACGCTGGATGCGCGCGCCGGTGGAGTTGCTGGTGTTCGCTTGCCTGGTGGTGGGGATTTTCCCGGCGCAAGTGGTCGGCCCGTTGCTCGCCGCCGCGGCGTTGCCCGTGGTCGGTGGAACCTTGCCGGAATACAGCCTGGCGATCTGGCACGGCTGGAACGCGCCGATGATCATGAGCCTGATCGCCATGTCCGGCGGCATCGTGCTTTATCTGCTGTTGCGCAATCAGCTCAAGCGCGGGCGCTTCAAGTACCCGCCGATCATTGGCCGGTTCAACGGCAAGCGCCTGTTCGAGCGCAGCCTGGTGGTCATGATGCGTTTGGGACGTCGCCTGGAGCGGCGGATCAGCACCAAGCGCCTGCAAAGCCAATTGTTCCTGATGGTGCTCGTCGCCGTGCTGGCCGGGTTGATCCCGATGCTCCACAGCAGCCTGAGCTGGGGCGACCGGCCGAAGATTCCGGGCTCGATCGTGTTCGTGACGCTCTGGCTACTGGCGATTGCCTGTGCCCTCGGTGCCGCTTGGCAAGCCAAGTATCACCGGCTCGCGGCCCTGACCATGGTCAGCGTCTGCGGCCTGATGACCTGCATCACCTTCGTCTGGTTCTCGGCGCCGGACCTGGCCCTGACACAACTGGTGGTTGAAGTGGTGACCACCGTGCTGATCCTGCTCGGCCTGCGCTGGCTGCCGCGACGGATCGAAGAGGTCTCGCCATTGCCGAGCAGTTTGCGCAAGGCGCGCATCCGCCGTATCCGCGACTTGCTGCTGTCGACCGTGGTCGGTGGCGGCATGGCGTTGTTGGCCTACGCGATGCTGACGCGGCAGACGCCGAACGACATTTCTTCGTTCTACCTCAGCCGCGCCTTGCCGGAAGGCGGCGGCAGCAACGTGGTCAACGTGATGCTGGTGGACTTCCGTGGCTTCGACACCCTCGGTGAAATCACCGTGCTGGTGGCCGTGGCGCTGACCGTGTTTGCCCTGCTGCGGCGCTTCCGCCCACCGAAAGAAAGCCTGCAGTTGCCGGCCCAACAGCGCCTGCTTGCGCCTGACGTGGTCACCGACCTGGTCAACCCGCGTCACGCCAGCGACACCGCGCTCGGCTTCATGATGGTCCCGGCGGTGCTGGTGCGCCTGCTGCTGCCGATTGCGTTTGTGGTGTCGGTCTACTTGTTCATGCGCGGGCACAATCAACCGGGCGGCGGGTTTGTCGCGGGCCTGGTGATGTCGGTGGCGTTCATCCTGCAATACATGGTCGCCGGTACTCAGTGGGTCGAGGCGCAAATGAGCCTGCGACCGCTGCGCTGGATGGGCACCGGGCTGCTGTTTGCCACGGCGACCGGGCTCGGGGCGATGGCCGTCGGCTATCCGTTCCTGACCACCCACACTTGGCATGTCGAACTGCCGGTGCTGGGCGACATTCACATCGCCAGTGCGCTGTTTTTCGACATCGGCGTGTACGCCGTGGTGGTCGGCTCGACGCTGTTGATCCTCACCGCCCTCGCCCACCAATCGGTACGCGGCCACAAAACAGCGGCCCTGCCGAGAGCCGTCGCCATGAAAGGAACCGTCTGATGGAAGAAGTCATCGCAATCGCCATCGGCGTACTGGCGGCGTCCGGCGTCTGGCTGATCCTGCGGCCACGGACGTTCCAGGTGGTCATGGGCCTGTGCCTGCTGTCCTATGGCGTCAACCTGTTCATCTTCAGCATGGGCAGCCTGTTCATCGGCAAGGAACCGATCATCAAGGACGGCGTGCCCCAGGACCTGTTGCACTACACCGATCCGTTGCCGCAAGCGCTGGTGTTGACCGCGATCGTCATCAGTTTTGCCATGACCGCGTTGTTCCTGGTGGTGTTGCTCGCCTCCCGGGGCCTGACCGGTACCGACCATGTGGATGGCCGGGAGCCGAAAGAATGAATGTGATGACGCACCTGATCGCCGCGCCGATTCTGCTGCCGCTACTGACCGCCGCCGTGATGCTGATGTTGGGCGAGAAACATCGGCCGCTCAAAGCCAAGATCAACCTGTTCTCCAGCCTGGTCGGGTTGGGCATTGCCGTGCTGTTGCTGCAATGGACCCAGGAAACCGGCGTGCCCGGTTCCATCGGCGTGTACCTGCCGGGCAACTGGCAAGTGCCGTTCGGAATTGTGCTGGTGGTCGATCGCCTGTCGGCGATGATGCTGGTGTTGACCGGAATCATCGGCGTCAGCGCCCTGCTGTTCGCCATGGCCCGTTGGGATGGCGCCGGTTCGAGCTTCCACGCGCTGTTCCAGATTCAGATGATGGGCCTGTATGGCGCCTTCCTGACCGCCGATCTGTTCAACCTGTTTGTGTTTTTCGAAGTGCTGCTGGCCGCTTCTTACGGCCTGATGTTGCACGGCTCCGGCCGGGCGCGGGTGTCGTCGGGCCTGCATTACATCTCGATCAACCTGCTGGCCTCGTCGCTGTTTTTGATTGGCGCGGCGTTGATCTACGGCGTTACCGGCACCCTGAACATGGCCGACCTGGCGCTGAAAATCCCGCTGGTGCCGGAAGCCGATCGCGGCCTGCTGCATGCCGGCGCGGGGATTCTCGCGGTCGCGTTCCTGGCCAAGGCCGGGATGTGGCCGCTGAATTTCTGGCTGGTGCCGGCCTATTCAGCAGCCAGCGCTCCGGTGGCGGCGATGTTCGCGATCATGACCAAGGTTGGCATCTACACCTTGCTGCGCCTGTGGACGTTGCTGTTCTCCGGCCAGGCCGGCGCGTCGGCGTATTTTGGCGGCGACTGGCTGATCTACGGCGGCATGGCGACCATCGTCTGCGCCGCCGTGGCGATCCTCGCGGCACAGCGCCTGGAACGCCTGGCCAGCCTGAGCATTCTGGTGTCGGCGGGGATCCTGCTGTCGGCCATCGGGTTCGCCCAGCCGAACCTGATTGGCGCGGCGCTGTTCTACCTGGTCAGCTCGACCCTGGCGCTGAGCGCGCTGTTCTTGCTGGCCGAGTTGATCGAGCGTTCGCGGTCGGCCAATGAAATGCCGCTGTACGATGACGGCGACCTGCTGCCACGGCCGATGGAATCCCTGCAACCGCCCAAAGGCATCAACCTCGACGACGAACAGAAAGCCGTAGTCGGCCAAGTGATTCCCTGGACCATGGCCTTTCTCGGTTTGAGTTTCATTGCCTGCTCATTGCTGATCATCGGCATGCCGCCACTGTCCGGGTTTATCGGCAAGCTCAGCCTGCTCAGCGCCCTGCTCAACCCGCTGGGCCTGGGCAATGGCGGTGATACGCCGGTGTCGAACGCGGCGTGGGGCTTGCTGGCGTTGCTGATCCTCTCCGGGCTGGCGTCGTTGATCGCCTTCTCGCGCTTGGGCATCCAGCGTTTCTGGACGCCCGAAGAACGGCCATCGCCATTGTTGCGCCGCTTCGAATGCGTGCCGATCATTGCGTTGCTGGGCTTGAGCATTGCCCTGACGTTCAAGGCGGAACCGCTGCTGCGCTACACCCAGGCTGCGGCGGATGCCTTGAACAACCCGCAGCAATACGTGATGGCGGTGCTCGGCACGCGTGCGGTGCCGAGCCCTGAAGCCCGGGCCGCGATGCTGGAGGTGCAGCCATGAAGCGTGTGTTTCCTGCGCCGTGGTTGTCGCTGGCCCTGTGGTTGTTGTGGCTGGTGCTGAACCTGTCGATGAGCCCCGGCAATCTGCTCATGGGCGCGGTGCTGGGCTTCTGTGCACCGCTGATGATGCGCAAGCTGCGGCCACTGCCGATCCGCATTGGTCGGCCCGGGGTCATTCTGCGTTTGTTCTTCCTGGTCGGTCGCGACGTGCTGGTGTCGAACCTCGCCGTGGCCTGGGGCGTGCTGAATGCTGGTCGCCGCCCGCCGCGCTCGCAGTTCATCAAGGTGCCGCTGGACTTGCGCGATGCCAACGGCCTGGCGGCGCTGTCGATGATCTGCACGGTGGTGCCCGGCACGGTCTGGTCGGAACTGGCGCTGGATCGCAGCATCCTGTTGCTGCATGTCTTCGATCTGGAGGACGAAGCGCTGTTTATCGAGCACTTCAAGGCGACTTACGAGCGCCCCTTGATGGAGATCTTCGAATGAGCCCGTTGTTGTCGAACGCGATCCTGCTGAGCCTGTTTATTTTTTCGCTGGCGATGATTCTGACCCTGATCCGCCTGTTCAAAGGGCCGTCGGCCCAAGACCGGGTCCTGGCGCTGGATTACCTGTACATCATCGCAATGCTGATGATGCTGGCGCTGGGGATTCGCTATGCCAGTGACACGTATTTCGAGGCGGCGCTGCTGATTGCGCTGTTCGGCTTCGTCGGCTCGTTTGCCCTGGCGAAATTCCTCCTGCGTGGCGAGGTCATCGAATGAACGCGGAACTGTCTCTGTGGGTGGAAATTCCGGTGGCGATCCTGCTGGTGCTCAGCAGCCTGTTTGCGTTGATCGGGGCGATTGGCCTGGTGCGGATGAAGGATTACTTCCAGCGCATGCACCCACCGGCCCTGGCCTCGACCTTGGGCGCGTGGTGCGTGGCGTTGGCCTCGATCGTTTACTTTTCGGCACTGAAATCCGCGCCGGTGCTGCATGCCTGGCTGATTCCGATTCTGCTGGCGATTACGGTACCGGTGACCACGCTGCTACTGGCCAGGGCGGCCTTATTTCGCAAGCGCATGGCCGGGGATGATGTGCCGGCTGAGGTGAGTAGTCGGCGCTCCGACACCGGGAGTCAGGTTTAGAGGTTTGCGTTGATTGGGCGGGCCTCTTCGCGGGCAAGCCTCGCTCCTACACGTTACGCATTGGGTGATCTGTAGGAGCGAGGCTTGCCCGCGAAGCTTTTCAGCCGCGACTCAGATCCAGGCAACGGCCAACAACCCGGCCCCCAACACCACACACAACGGCGAATAGGCCCAGGTGTCGAGCCGGGCAAATTTCGAATCCTTGACCTGCTTGAAGAATCCCACCAGGTTCGAATCGCCGATTGCCCGGGCGAACATCAGCATCGCCATGGCGCTGATCACCCATTGCAGCGACCAGTGATGCACCGTCGGCAGATACAAGCCGACCCGCAGGCACACCAGCATCGCGATCAGCAGCAAACCCACCGCCACCAACAGCGTGGCAAAGCCCGAAGGCTTGAAGGCCGGCCTTGACTCCCGCCCGTCTTCTGCGGGCAGGCGCGGCACCGCCGCCTCGCTACCCAACTTGCCACCCGCCGCCCAGTACAGGTGGACCAGGCTGATCAACAGGAAGATTGCAGCCATCCATTGCGCGACCATTAGGCTCATATTCAGACATCCTGCGTGAAATGTCGCAGCAGGATGAACTTCATTGGATGATTTTGTAAGGGTATTCGTCGCATGCGGTGGTAAAGTGCCGCTCCATGAAATTCGCCCGAACCGATCGCTCACTCATTGCCTGGATGCTCTATTGCTGCGTCCTGTTCAATGTGTTCGCCTGCAGCATCGGTCACGGGCAAATGGTCGGGATGCAGCTCAACGGCATCGGCGGCCAGTTCTGTGCGGTCGACCCGGCCACCCAGGCGCCGGCCTCGTCGAACACCTCCGAAGAGCAACTGCCGACGCTGTCCAAGGCATTCGGCTGTCCGCTGTGCTCCACCGGCGGCATGGGCCCGGCGCTCAACTCCAGCCTGACCCTGGCGATTCTCCCGCAGCAACACAGCCCGCCCCTGGCCGTCATCGCCAACGCTGACCTCCCTGCCCGCTTCACCTGGCCCTCGGCCAATCCCCGCGCACCGCCGCTCGCCTGAGTCTCTTCGCTTTTACCGATCAGCCCACCTCGCCAACGCGTGGCGTTTGTGTGTGCGCTGTTTCTTAGCCGAGCCTTCAGGATTTACCGATGAAACCCCTTTCTTTATTAAAAAGTCCTTTACTGGCCAGCCTGTTCGGCTGCGTGTCTGTTAACACCTGGGCGCAAGCCTCCATCGATCTGGCGCCGATCACCATTGATGGCGAGTCCGGCACCGAACCGGGCCTGAGTCTCGATCAGTCCAGCGGCATGGCCTCGCGACTGGGCTTGAGCGTGCGTGAAACCCCGGCGTCTGTCGCCATCGCCAACCGTAACGACATCGAGCGCCACGGCGCACAGAATTTCCAGGACGCGGCGAACACCCTGCCCGGGGTCAATGCCAGCGCACCACCGGGCTTCGGCGGGTTCGTCTCTTATCGCGGTTTCACCAGCAGCCAGATCACCCAGATGTTCAACGGCATCAACGTTTCCGGCGGCCTTGCGCGGCCGGTGGATGCGTGGATTTACGACCGGGTGGAACTGGTGGGCGGCCCGTCGTCACTGATCAACGGCGCCGGCTCCGTGGGCGGTTCGCTTAACTACGTGACCAAACTGGCGACCCGTGAAGAGCAAGCTGTCGAAGGCCGGGTCAGCTACGGCACGTACGACACCACCGAGACGGCGTTCGGCCTCAACCACGCGCTGAGCGATGCCAGCGCGGACGTGCAGCACTACGCACGCCTCGACGTCAGCCACAACACCGGCAACGGCTACATCGACCGTCAGGAGCGCGATGCCTGGAGCGTGGCGTTTTCCTTGCTCAGTGACCTGACGCCCAACCTGTCCCACACCCTGGCCCTGGAATATCAGGACGAACATGAAGACAGCCCTTACTGGGGCACGCCGGTGCTCAACCCCAAGGCCGGCGAGTTGAAGATCGACAAGCACAACCGCTTCAACAACTACAACGTCGAGGACGGGCGCTACGAGCAACGCACCATCTGGGTGCGCTCGATCATCGACTACCGGATCAACGACAGCACCACCCTGCGCAACACCCTCTACCACCTCGACAGCCAGCGGGATTACCGCAACCTCGAAACCTACCAGTACACCGCCGATAACAGCGCGGTGAACCGTTCCACGGCGTATCAGGTTCGGCACCAGGGTGAGCAGAACGGCAACCAGTTCGAACTGCGTCACGACACCACGCTGTTCGGACTGGACACCACCTGGAGCGGCGGTTTCGAGTACAAGGTCAACCAGACCACCAACTCGCCGCTGAACGTCAAAGGCGCGAGCACGGTCGACCCGAACCACTTTCAGCCGGGGCATTTCTATGACATTCCTGGCACCCGGCAGGGTTTTGTCAGTGACAAGACCAACGAAGTCACGACCAAAGCCCTGTTCGCCGAGAACCGGTTGGCGCTGACCGACAAACTGGCTTTGCTGACCGGTGTGCGCTACGACGCCATCGACCTCGACGTGACCAATCACCGGGAAGTGACCGCCAGCAATCCCCGGCACCTGAAACGCAGCTGGGAGCCGGTGACCGGCCGGGTCGGCCTGACCTACCAGTTCATTCCGTCCGCCAATGTCTACGTGCAATACAGCACCGCCGCCGAACAGCCCAACGGCACTCAGGACTTCGACGTCTCGACGGGCAAGCAATGGGAGGTTGGCAGCAAGTTTGATTACCTGGACGGGCGCGGTTCGGCGACGGTGGCGGCGTACACCCTCGAGCGCAAGGATTTCGCCGTGACCGACCCGCAGGACCCGACCGCCAGCATTCCGGTGGGTCAGCAGACGTCCAGGGGCATCGAACTGGCCAGTTCGTTGCGCATCACCGACAGGCTGTTGGCCGAGGGCAACTTCGCCTGGGTCGATGCGCAGTACGATGAGTTCACCGAGAAAAATGCCGCCGGCGTGGTGGTTTCACGCAAAGGCAACACACCGACCAACGTGCCGGACCGGGTCGGCAATCTGTGGCTGACTTATGACTTTGCGCCGCAATGGCAAGGTGGCGTCGATGCGCGGTACGTGGCCTCGGTGTTTGCCGACAACGCCAATACCCTGACCGTGCCGTCGTACACCCTTTTCGGGACGTTCCTCAGTTACAAGGTCGATCAGCACACCACCGTCACCGGCCGCGTGCGCAACCTGACCAACGAGGTGTATGCCGAGTTTGCGCATGTCTCGCCGGCGTATTACCTGGGCACGCCACGCACGTTTGAGTTGGCGGTGCAAACCCGATTCTAAAAGCAAAAGCTTCGCGAGCAAGCCCGCTCCCACATTTGATCTCCTATGTACGCGAATTCTGCGAACGACCGAAATCAAATGTGGGAGCGGGCTTGCTCGCGAAGGCAGCATCAGCCCCACCCCATCACTTCAACTCGGCAGCCACCTTATCCGCCACATCCTTGGGCAGCCAAGCCTGCCACACCTCCGGGTGCGCCTTCATGAACGCCTCCGCCGCCTGCCGTGGCGGGGTGTGTTTTTCGCTCATCTGCGCCAGTGACTTGTTCAATGGATCAATCGGCAAGTCGACCTTGCTGAAGAACTCGGCAATTTGCGGGTATTGTTTCTGGAAGGGCGTAGACACGCCGATGGACAACTTGGAGGGCAGTGAGCGCGTCGGTTTCGGGTTCGGGTTATCCGCATCCGTCAGGGTTTTCCAGGCTTCAGCGTCGAACGGCGGCTCTTCCAGCTGAATCAGTTTGAAGCGACCGAGCAACGGCGTAGGCGACCAGTAATAGAACAGCACCGGTTTACCGCGACGAATCGACGAACTGATCTCCGCATCCAGCGCCGCCCCGGAACCGCTGCGAAAATTCACATAGCTGTCGTTCAGGCCATAGGCCGTGAGCTTCTGTTTGTTGACCACTTCCGAAGTCCAGCCGATCGGGCTGTTGAGGAAGCGCCCCTTGCCCGGGGTTTCCGGATCGCTGAACACGCCTTTGTACTTCGGTAGATCGGTGACGCTGCGCAGGTCCGGCGCCAGTGGCTTGATGCCCTTGGCCGGATCACCCTTGATCACGTATTCGGGCACCCACCAGCCTTCGGTGGCGCCCTTGACCGTGTCGCCCAGGCTCACGACTTTACCTTCGGCCTCGGCCTTGACCCAGACCGGACTGCGACCGGCCCATTCTTCGCCAATGACCTGAATGTCATTGTTGGCCAGTGCGGTCTCCAGGGTGATGGTCGTGCCCGGCAAAGTGTCGGTCGGCAGCCCGTAGCCCTTCTCGACAATGATCCGCAGGATGTCGGTAATCAGACTGCCGCTTTCCCAGTTCAGGTCGGCGAAGTGGATCGGCCCCTGGGCCGCGAACACCGGCACCGGTGAAGCCAACAATCCGAACGTGGCCAGGGTGGCGGCCAGCAACCGTCGAAATCCGTTCATGCTTTTGCACCTCGTGCTGTTCACAGCAATAGCAGGATGGCCTGGCAGAAGACCGCAAAGCCTCTGAATACTCAGTCAACTGACTGTAGTAGAGGTTCCTGCTTTCGAGGGTCGTCGATTAATTTTCAGAAGTTTCCTGCAAGCGCGCCAGCTCTCTTCTGACCATGCTGGCGTACTCCGCCGGACGCAGCGTGTAGATCTGCGACGCCACCCACCCCAGCCAGGCGCCCTGCAGAACGGCCTTCTGGTCGAACAGCCGCTGAGCTTCGGCTTGAGCGCTGGCCCGGTTCTGTTCGTGGAAGTCGGCACGGGCCACGGTCATTACTCGCTGGCCTTGAAGGTCACCAGTTCACCCTTGCGCCACTTGGCCGCCTTGGCGGTCACGGCTTTGAGGGTTTTGGTCAGGCCTTCCTGCAACTGTTGGTGGGCGGCAAACACCATCACCACGCTATGCCCTTCCTTGAACACAATGCCGTGACCGTCGGCGGTGGTCACAAACGCGTAATCCCCGAGCCCGTACACCGTGAGTTTGATTTCGCGGAACTTGATGTCCAGCTTGCCGCCTTCGCGACTGGGCAATACGGAAGCGCTGAAATGATCGCCGACCTTGAGTTTGAGCCCTGGCTTGTCGTCGACCACCAGCGCTGATTCGGTGTCGAGTTCGGCAATGTAAATGCCTTCAGCGTTCTGTTCGGTGATGTAAACGAAACGTGACTGAAACTGCTTAACCAGCTTTGCGCGCAAATCACCCAGCACGAACAAAGCATGCATATCGAGATTACTTACTGCCAAGGAAACATCCCCACATCTGAAAATGATGCCGCACGCAAAAAAAGCACACGGCAGAAAAAAGCGGCAATGCCGAAGGTGTCGCCAAATAACCCGGGTTGAAATCCTGAAACGAGCAGAGGGCTCATCCATCGCGAGGCGTGAGAAGACTACTGGAATGTCACTCGCGGCGTCTTGCCTGGTGTTCGTCAGAGGTTGAAGGAAAACGCCCTGCTAATAGCCAGAAAAACAGGATTACCAACTTTAAGGAAAAAACTCTTTAAGAAAAGCACTTTTCCGACATATCGCCCGCAAAAAATTGCTTTAGATGAACATCGATCGCCCACCAGTGACGGTGATTCTAGAGCAGCGATGCTCACCGAGACTACCCATTACGACGTACACGCGTCGGCAAAACAACGAAAAGGACTTCCCATGTGCACGCTGACCCACTTCGCCACCGCCCCTACACCTTATACAAACAGCTCATCGACGGCGTACCCGGTGGTGTTTGAACACCATGAATTTTACCCTGAAGAGCCTGCTCGGCCGCGGTTTCAGGTGGTTCTGGCCGGCAATGCCTTCTTCCACATCAAGGAAATTTCCACGGGTCGCGTCAGAGGATTCCGAACGAGCCATAACGAAGCCTGCGCGCTCGCCCGTTTACTCGAATCCTGCATTTGACACAGCTGTGTCGTTCATCGCTATAGGCGTTTCGTCATGCCGGCGACTTAACTCAGCCGCCGACAGGCAACTACTGCCATACTGGCCGACCATTTGAAGCGCATCCCCCAGGGCGGGCGGCGCTCAACACAACAAAACATTTCCAAGGGAAGGCAGCTACGTGACGGAATTTGATATCGGTGAATTTTTTATCCGGGGCGAAGCCAGAGAGGTCGAAGGCGAATTCCAGGCAGTCATTATCATGCGCGCCAAACCTCCGTTGACCACCGTGACGTATCACCAGGTCGAGAAGGATCGCTGGTTCAAGACGTCGGACGTCGCCGCCATCGCCGCCCAGGAGGCCGCCAAGGCCTTGAAGCTTGCCGTCGACGAAGGCGCATTGAAAGCCTGATAGTCCGGTTTGCGGTCTATGCTCACTCCTGCTGTTGAACATCGCTATCGAACTCCTGAAGCGCGGCCCCCTCAGATGCAGTGAAGCCGCACCTCAGATCTCGCACCCGCGCGACCAGCAAGGAGATGAAGATGGATTCACCTACACATGACTTGAAAGGTTTGTTCGACCAACTCGGCCTGGATTCCAGCGAGAAAGCCATCGATGATTTCATTGCCAGCCATTCACCCTTGGCCGACGACAAGAAACTCATCGATGCCGAGTTCTGGTCACCGCAACAAGCCGGTTTCCTCAAAGAACAATTGCGTGAAGATGCCGATTGGGCGCGGGTGGTCGACGACCTGAACCTGCGCATGCACCAGATTCACTAGCCTCTGATCAATGCAGGCTGTCGGGTGTTTCGGCGTTCAATTGCGCCAGCCAGGCAGCCCTGCACTCTTGCGCTTCTTCGCGACTGGAGAATGCCGTCCCCCGGCGCTCGCCGTTGAGCAGTACTACCCAGCAGACACTTTGTCCCATCGCACGCAGGCTGGCGGGCACACCGCTGCCGATCATGACGGCGACATCGACTCTGCTTTGCATGCTGACCTCCCGAATTTCATTAGCTACCTAACTGTGTGGGCATGGTAATGAGTTCGTGGGCGAGGAAACAGCGACTGGGCTGCACAGATTAATTGTCAGAATGGCAATAATGCGGGGTTGGTGGTTGGGTTGGCTTGGGGGCATATCCGTTTCTTCGGTAACGGCCGCTATGGGTTCCGCCCTTACGGCGGGTCACTTGGAAAAGCCCCAAGTAACCAAGGGCTTTTGCCCCGCCATTCGGTGCCTCGCCTAGGCTCGGCATGCCCTCACTCCGGCATTGCTCCGGGGGCCCGCCGCCATCGGCCATCCATGGCCGGGGGCGGCTAACCCGGCATCCATGCCGGGTTGCCCCCTGCGCAACGCCTGCGTTCGGCCTCTGGGAAAGGGGCAACAAATCAAGATCAAAAACCAAAGCAACGGCAAGATCAAAAGATCGCAGCCTTCGGCAGCTCCTACATTGACCGTGTGTACCCATCTATTTGTATCGCACCGATCCCCTGTAGGAGCGAGCTTGCTCGCGAAGGTTTTGAAGGCGCGGTGTTTATCCTGTTGGCACGCGTCATCGTTAACGTTCTTCGCGAGCAAGCTCGCTCCTACGAGGCTTTTCCGGCTTATACCCCAACCGCAAACCGCCCCAATGCCGCCCCTTGACCATGATCGGCACCGACAAATCGTGCATCAGCTCCCCGGTGTCACGGGTATAGGTTTGCAGCAACACCGCCTGTTGATGGCTGCCACAGCGAATCCCGGTGCGGTCAGCAAATTTGCGTTTCGTGCGATTTTGCAGGCTATCAACCTGCGCATCCCCCGTCAGCGGCTGACTGAACACCGTGTTGTGGGTCGGCACATAACCCTGCTGCGTACAGGCAATGGCAAACACCAGGCCTTCATGGCGCGGCAACAACGGTTCCTGAATCGCCGGCAACACCTGATCGGTGTAGCGATCAAAGCGCGTCTGATACTTGACCGGATTGGTATTGGGAACAGTCTGGTAATTGCGATCAAACAGGTCGTCGAGACTGACACGAGCCGCGTCGATATCCGCTTCAAAGCGCGCCGCTATCTGACTCGCGCCTTCACGGGCCAAGTCATAAATCCGTTGGTGATAGTCATCCAGTCCGACTTCGGCCAGACGTTCGCTGATGGTTTCGGCCTGACCTTCCATTTGCACGGCCGCCTGGGCCAGACGCTGAGTCTGTTGATCGCTGATCGCCAGATCGCTGCGCATCTGTTCAATAGCATGAAACAGGCTGTCGAGTTGTTCGCGGTTGGTGTCCGTGCCCCGGGCTATTTCCCCGACCTGGCTTTCGACACCCGCGGCCAGCCGGGCGATGTTCTCCAGGTGCTGACCGGTGTGTTCGACCTGCTCGACGCCAGTGTCGAGATCGCTGGACAGCTGGCGGATCTGCTCCACCACTTGCGCAGTGCGTTGCTGGATGTCGGCGACCATCTCCCCGACTTCGCCGGTCGCCGTCGCCGTGCGCGCGGCGAGTCCGCGCACTTCATCGGCGACCACGGCAAACCCGCGCCCATGTTCCCCGGCCCGCGCCGCTTCGATCGCCGCGTTCAGCGCCAGCAGATTGGTCTGGCTGGCGATCGACTGAATCACCAGAGTGACCCGCTGAATATCGTCGCTGCGCAGGCTCAAGGCTTCGATCAGCTCACGGCTGTTGCTGGCGCGTTGACTGAGTTGATGCATGCGCGAGATCGACTCAATCAACTCCGTACGCCCTGCCGCGCTGCTCTGATGCGCTTCGCTGGCCGCACTGAGCGCCTCTCGACTGAGTTTCGAAGTGGCGTGCTCGGTGGCAATCATCACTTCGGCATTGCTGACAATTTGCGCCGCAGCGCCAAGTTGCGATTGCAGTTTGTCGGCCAGTTGCTTGACCGAAAACGCCACGCCGGCAGCCGACAGAGCGTTATGACTGGTGGTGTAGGAAAGATCGCGAGTCAGCTCGGCAATTGCGCTGGAGCTGTCGATGGCGGTTGTCTCAGGAATGGCGCGCGAACGCAGGCGAGGCAGCCAGATAATCAGCACGGCCAATGGCAAGCCCAGATAAAGCGACAGGCCACCCAGCGTCATGCCGCACAACAAAAGCATCAGGGCGATGCTTTGCAGTGTTGGCGTCAGCCAGAGGTTTTTCGGCAAAAGCGCTGGTGCAGGCACAGGCCTCACCAGAGATCCGTCTCTCGACATCTTCGTCACCCCAAGCGTCTTCTAATTGTTGTGACGGCATTAAACGCCACTAGTGGGCCATTATCTATGGTCCATTAGTAGTGGGCGTTGCAGAAGATCAATAGAAGTGCGAGGGTTTTTCACAGGCGTGGAAAAGCATCGCGGGCAAGCCTTGCTCCTACAGATCACATCCGTAGGAGCAGGGCTTGCCCGCGATGAAGGCGCTACTGAATCAGGCCTGACGCTGGTGCTTGTCGATCTGTTCGTGACGCTCTTGAGCTTCGATGCAGTACTTGGTGGTCGGGCTGATCAGCAGGCGCTTCAGGCCAATGGCCTCGCCGCTGTCGTCGCACCAGCCGAAGCTGTCTTCTTTGATGCGTTCCAGAGCCTGTTCCAACTGAGGCAGCATGCGCTGGTCGCGATCGATCGCGTTCACCAGCCAGGTGCGCTCTTCTTCAACAGAAGCCGCGTCGGCCGGGTCAGCCGGGGTGTCCAGGCTTTCGATGGCGATACGGTTCTGCTCGATGCGCTCGTGGGTTTCGACTTTCATGTTCTGCAACAGCTCAGAGAAAAAAGCATGTTGCTCGGCATTCATGTAGTCATCCGCCGGCATGGCCAGCAACTTGTCCTTTGTCATTGATATCTCTATAAAAAAACGTGCATTAAGGCGAATTAGGGAGCGTTCCGGCGGACCAGGTCTGGCCATCGGAAAGGCGCCGTTTATTCCAAGCGCCACCCGGCACTCAATTTACGAGGGGCGGCAGTCTAAGGCCGACTTGAGGCCTCAGCAACTGAAAAGACAGCGAATTTGTCCGACAAAGCCCCGAAAGTACTCAATGGGAGGCGATGAGGTGGTTATCGGAGTGCGTTTATAGCAAGAAATTCAATCGAGCGGCTGTATATAGAAGACAAACGGCTGCACCTCGCTTGCGGCGCCCAAAGCCTAAGCTAAGGTTGTCCGTCCTGAAATAGTCATCTGAAGGAGCAGTTCAATGAAGTTGATCGGCATGTTGGATTCGCCTTATGTGCGGCGCGTCGCCATTTCCGCCAAACGCCTTGGCATTCCGTTGGAGCACGAATCGGTTTCGGTGTTTCGGCACTTCGACCTGTTCCAGCTGATCAACCCGGTGGTCAAGGCCCCTACCCTGGTGCTGGATGACGGTGAAGTGTTGATCGACTCGACGCTGATCATCGATTACCTCGAAGCACTGGCCGGGCCGGGCAATAGTTTGATGCCCGGCGACCTTGATCAACGACTGCGCGCGTTACGCCTGATCGGCCTGGCGTTGGCGGCGTGCGAGAAATCCGTGCAGATTTACTACGAACGCACCCTGCGCCCGGCGCACATTCAATTTGAACCGTGGGTGGAGCGGGTGGAAGGGCAATTGGCGGCGGCGTATTCGGCGCTGGAGCGGGAGCTGGAAAAACAGCCGTTGAAGACTGATGGCTCGATTGATCAGGACGGGATTACCCTGGCGGTGGCCTGGAGCTTTACCAACCTGGTGGTGCCAGATCAGGTGCAGGCCGGGCAGTTTCCGCTGATCAGTGCGTTTACCGAGTATGCCGAGGGGCTTGAGGCGTTTGTCAGTACACCGATTGAGTAGACAGATGTTGTGACTGATCGGGCCTCTTCGCGAGCAAGCCCGCTCCCACATTAATCTTCTGCGTAGGCAAATTCTGCGAACGACCGAGATCGAATGTGGGAGCGGGCTTGCTCGCGAAGGCGGACTGACAGCCACTGGAAAAGTAACAACCAACCCACTCACATAAAAACGCCGCTTCCACCAGAGGCAGAAGCGGCAGAGGCACAAGCCCCAGCGAAATCAGTGCATGAACAGGGCGATCAGGATAATGATCGGGATCGGTACGCCGAGAAAGAACAACAGTAATGAGCGCATGAGGATTCTCCTGGGTTAACGAACTGGGGTGGTGACGTAGGTTTCGGTTTCCAGATACACCACCGCATCCCGACGACGACCGCCAAAGGTTGCAGCGAGGCTGGCGAAAAACGCACCGATCAACAGGGCAATGAACATCCATAACGAGGTCCACGCAGCGACCTTGGCGGCCGTGTCAGCGGCTTGCTGTGCAGCCACTTTGGCGTCGGCCACGGCTTTTTGGGTGCGGGCATACACTTCATCGACACGACGCTCGGCATCCGCCTGGGTAAGGTTGGTCCGTTGGGCGACCATTTGTGCCAGGTAGGTGCGATCTTCGGCAGACAGCTGACCGTCATTGCTCAAGCTGCGCACAAAGATGCGGGTTACGGTGCCACGCGCGGCGTCATCGCTGACGGCGGCCGGACGATCATCGCGGAACAGGCTGTCGACGAAATAACCGTACTGGTCACTGCTGGTGTTACCGGCGGCGGTCCCGGCAGCCTGTGTCGCCGCACTCGCGGCACCACCGACGACATTCGCCCCGGCCTGAACACCGCCGCTGACAATGCTGCTGACCGAGCCGACCACCAGGGTCGCGGTCACCAATGTCGCCACGCACCAGGCCAGAAAGCCGTGGGCCGTATCGCGGAAATAAACCTCATCGCCATGCATGTTCGCCCACTTCACCCGCAGGCGACCGGCTATATAGCCACCGAGTCCGGACGCGACGATTTGCGTCGCCGCCAGCCAGACAATCGTCGAAATGCCCAGGCTCTTGGCGCTCACGCCTTCATTGGCCCACGGCGACACCGCCGAAAAACCCAGGCCGAATCCGAGCAGCACCAGGATCAGCGACAACGCCGCCGCCGCAGCGGCCCCGGCGAAAATCGCGCCCCAGGACACGCCAGAGGACGTGGTTGATTCTTCTGCGAGAGGATAGAAACCATCAGGGGATCTATTCATTGTTATATCGCTCCAGGCTTGAAAGATGGTGTTACAACTCTTCGTACTGATGAATTGCAGTCACCGTGCCAGTTGCCAACTTTGAATAAATCGTTATATTTCAATAGTTTATAAAGTTTGAACTTCCAAAATCCATGCAAATTGCAAGGAACCGCTATTCAGAGCGGGTTTTATGCATTGCCTACAAACTACTTGCGCTTGTAGCTCTTGTTCCCTCCAGGTGTAAGGCAATACACCCCGCCACGAGGCCCCGTGCAGAACGAACCGGTGCCACAGGCGCAGCCATCGGCGCTGCGCAACAGCGTTTGTGGCCGGGCTTGGCTGGTGTCGCCATACAGTGCCGAGCAACTTTTTTTCGAAGCGCTGATGGAGCCGTCATTGCACAGGAACACATCGCCGTCGCAACGATCAATGCCGCCCTTTTTACCCGAACATGGCGTGTTACCAGCCCAGGTAGAAGCGCTGGCCACACTCAGTAACAACAGAACAATCGGCATCCCGCCAAGACGAATCAATGTGCGCACAAACCACCTTCCTATTGCAGTTGTGGCCGGATGATATCAATGTTCCGCACACACTCTTCAAGCAACATGAAGTTAAATTTAATAAGCCGCGAACAATTCTTGGCAAAATGCCCGCTACTCCGTATTGAACTGATTATCAGGCCCGCCCTATGACCCGCATCTTGACCATCGAAGACGACGCCGTAACCGCCCGGGAAATTGTCGCCGAACTGAGCAGCCATGGCCTCGAGGTGGATTGGGTCGACAATGGCCGCGAGGGCCTGGAGCGTGCGGTCAGCGGCAACTATGACTTGATCACCCTCGACCGCATGCTGCCCGAGCTCGATGGCCTGGCGATTGTCACCACATTGCGGACGATGGGCGTGGCGACGCCGATCCTGATGATCAGCGCCCTCTCCGACGTCGACGAGCGCGTGCGCGGCTTGCGTGCCGGCGGAGACGATTACCTGACCAAACCGTTTGCCACCGATGAAATGGCCGCCCGTGTCGAAGTCTTGCTGCGCCGGCAGAACACCGTGACCGCCCAGGCCACCACGTTGCGGGTGGCAGACCTGGAACTGAACCTGATCAGCCACGAAGCCAGCCGTGACGGTCAGCTGCTGACGCTGTTGCCCACCGAGTACAAGTTGCTGGAATTCCTGATGCGCAACACCGGGCAGATTCTGTCGCGGATGATGATTTTCGAAGAGGTCTGGGGTTACCACTTCGACCCCGGCACCAACCTGATCGACGTGCACATCGGCCGTCTGCGCAAGAAGATCGACCCGCCGGGCAATGTCCCATTGATCCGGACCGTGCGAGGCTCGGGTTATGTCATTGCCGAACCCGTCTAAAGGCTGGCGCTCCTCCAGCAGCCGACTGCTGGCGCTCTACAGTTCGCTGTTCGTGCTCTGGAGCGGCATTCTCATGGGAGTCATGTACTACGAGGTGTCCGATTACCTCGACAACCTGGCCAAACACTCGCTGATGCAGCGCCAGCATTTGTTTTCGCGGTTTCAGGGCGAACAACTGATGGACGCCCTCGCCGTCAGCATGACCTTCGACATTCGTGGCATCGATGCCTATGGCTTGTTCGATGCTCAGCATCGCTATCTTAATGGCGCGCTGCGGCACATTCCCCAAGGCCTGCCGCTGGACGGCAAGATTCACATGCTCAGCGACTGCGCCGATTCCGACGACCCGACCCTGCCCGCCGACAGCTGCGACGCGGTCGCGACCCAGACCCGGGACGGACGCTGGCTGGTGCTGGTGCGCGACAACGGTTCGTTGTTCGCCGTGACCCGGATCATTCTCCACGCGCTGTTCTGGGGTGTGACATTGACGATCCTGCCGGGCATCGTGGGTTGGCATTTGTTGCGCCGCCGGCCGCTGCGGCGCATTCGCGGGATTCAAGCCAGCGCCGAGGCCATCGTCGCCGGCGACCTGACCCGGCGCCTGCCGCTGTCCAATCGCCGCGATGAACTGGACATGCTTGCCGCCATCGTCAACGCCATGCTCGAGCGCATCGAGCGTTTGATGAATGAGGTCAAGGGCGTGTGCGACAACATTGCCCATGACTTGCGCACACCGCTGACCCGCCTGCGGGCGCAGTTGTACCGCATGCAGCAACAGGCGGGCGAAGGGTCCCAGGAAGCGGCGCAACTGGATTCAGTGTTGACTGAGGCCGACACCCTGATGGCGCGTTTTCGTGGATTACTGAGGATTTCCGAGCTGGAAGATCGCCAGCGGCGCTCCGGGTTTGTGCAGCTGGATCCGCTGCCGTTGCTGCAAGAACTGCACGACTTTTATCTGCCGCTGGCGGAAGAAGACGGGTTGATTTTTCAACTGCAATTGCCTGAATCGTTGCCGGTGCTGAAGGGTGACCGGGCGTTGTTATTCGAAGCGGTGGCGAACCTGCTGAGCAACTCGATCAAGTTCACACCGCCGGGGGGCGAGGTGATTTTGCGTGGGATTAACGACGGTGGGCATACGCGAATCGAAGTGCTCGATTCCGGCCCCGGTATTCCGGTGGCCGAGCGCGAGGCCGTGCTCCAGCGCTTCTATCGTGCCAATGGGGGCAACCAGAAAAGCGGGTTCGGACTGGGCCTGTCGATCGTCGCGGCGATTGTCAGCCTGCACGGGTTCACGCTTGAAGTGGGTGACAGTGAACTCGGTGGCGCACGGCTAGTACTCGATTGCCAACAAAGCCTGATCCCCCAAACCTGACACGCACTTCAAAACAACGAAGATCCAATGTGGGAGCGGGCTTGCTCGCGAATACGGTCTCTCATTCAACAATGATGCTGTCTGATTCTCCGCTTTCGCGAGCAAGCCCGCTCCCACAAGGGATTTTTGGTGTTGTCAGGCGGGGTAGTTCGCCCGCAGGGCTTCAAGGCCGCCCTGGTAGATGCCGGCAAACAGCGCCGTCACTTCTTCTTCGCTCACACCGTCTGGCGCGAAACGCCCGGACCAGGTCACCCGCGCGCCCTGCCCTTGTGTTTCCACGCGGAGGGTCGCCAGGTAATCAGTGGCCGGAAACGGTGCCTGCAGGATCGAGTAGCTGTAGGTTTTCGCCGCGTTATCAAACGCCTCAAGACGCTCCACAACGACCGCGCCATCAGCCGTTTGCAGGCTGCGCACCCGCCCGCCTTCGCTGAGTTCGCTTTTCGGGATGAACGGCAGCCAGTCCGGTAGCGAGTCGAAGCCGCCGATTAATTGCCAGACCTGATCGGCCGATGCCGGGATGTCGATGGATGCTGATGCTGTTGCCATAGGAAGTGCTCTCTTAATCAGTAAGGTTCAAATCGCCATGCTGTCGACGACACCGCCGTCAACCCGCAAGGCCGCGCCGGTGGTGGCCGAGGATAACGGTGAAGCGATGTACGCCACCAGATTGGCGACTTCCTCGACATGGGCCACGCGCTGGATGATCGAGGTCGGACGGGCCGTGCGCACGAAGGCGTCGGCTTCCTCCTGGAGGCCGCGACCGGATTGGGCCATGGCATCCTTGAGCATCAGCTCGACGCCGTCGGTCAATGTCGGGCCCGGCAGAATCGCATTGACCGTCACCCCGGTGCCCGCCAGCCGTTTGGCCAGTCCATGGGACACCGCCAGGTTGGCGCTTTTGGTCACGCCATAGTTGAGCATGTCGGCCGGAATCGCGATCCCGGATTCCGAAGACAGGAAAATCACCCGCCCCCAGCCCTGCTTGACCATGTCCGGCACGTAATGCCGGGACAGGCGCACACCCGAGATCACGTTGATCTCATAGAAGCGCGTCCACTCACTGTCGGGAGTATCAAAGAAATCCACCGCGTTGAAGATCCCCAGGTTGTTCACCAGGATGTCGGCCCGTGGCTCGGCGGCGAACAGTTTGTCCGCACCTTCGGCCGTACCGAGATCGGCCGTCAGCCCGCGCAATTGAGCGCCCGGCACCTGCTGGCGAATGCTCGCCAGCGCCTGTTCGACCTTGGCCGTCTCGCGGCCGATCACCACCACCGTGGCACCGGACTCGGCCAATGCCTTGCTGATGCCCAGGCCAATGCCGGCGGTGCTGCCGCTGACAATCGCGAGTTTTCCACTCAGATCAATCTTCATGTTCAACCTCCAATGATGGGCAATGGCGCGCGCTCGGACACCAGCTTCGCGTCACGCATCGCTTGCCAGAAAGCAGCGGGAATCACCGCCGACAACGCCGCGACATCTTCAGCAATCCGGTCTGGACGGCTGGAACCTGGAATCACCGCCGCCACGGCCGGGTTAGCCAGGGAGAATTGCAATGCCGCCGCCTTGATGTCGACACCGTGAGCGGCCGCAATGCGTTTGATCTGCTCGACTTTGTTAATGATCGCCGGGCTCGCCTTCTGATATTCGAAGTGCGCGCCACCGGCCAGGATGCCCGAGCTGTACGGACCACCGACCACGATCTCAACGTTCTGCGCCAGGGCCGCGTCCATCAGGCGTTGCAACGCACGGTCGTGATCGAGCAGCGTGTAGCGACCGGCCAGCAGAAAACCGTCTGGTTGGGCTTCGGTCAAATCAAGGGTCAGCTCGCAGGGCTCGACCTTGTTCACACCCAGGCCCCAGCCCTTGATCACGCCTTCTTCACGCAAACGGGTCAGCACCTTGAACGCGCCAGTGCGCGCCTGGTTGAAGTATTCCAGCCATTGATCGCCGTAGAAGTCCTGGGCGATGTCATGCACCCAGACGATGTCCAGGCGATCGGTTTGCAGGCGCTTGAGGCTGTCTTCGATCGAACGCATCGTGGCATCGGCGCTGTAGTCGTTGACGATCTTGTTCGGGCGGCCGTGTTCGAACACGCCGCTCTTCTCGCCGAGATCACGGGCGGCCGCGTCTTCGACTTCATCGAGAATCACCCGGCCGACCTTGCTGCTCAGCACGTAGTCGTCACGGTTGTACTGGGCCAGCGCGGCGCCGAGGCGAATTTCGGATAGGCCCGAGCCATAAAACGGCGCGGTGTCGAAGTAACGTACGCCGGCTTCCCAGGCGGCGTGAACGGTGGCCATGGCCTCTTCTTCAGGAATGGCGCGGAACATGTTGCCCAAGGGTGCGGTGCCAAAACCCAGTGTGCCGGGCAGTTTGTCTTTCAAGCTCATGATTCAATCCTCATCGGTTTCAGAGGTCAGTGGATGACCGTTGAGCAGATCCTAGATTGCGATGATCGGACCGTCCAAGACATAATGCGCAGCACTTGAGTCCCAAGAGGTCTGACATGATCGACATCCGCCAATTGCGCTACTTCGTCGCGGTCGCCGAAGAAGAACACGTCGGTCGCGCCGCCGAACGCCTGCACATTTCCCAGTCGCCCCTGAGCCGGCAGATCGCCCAGCTTGAGGAACGCCTGGGTCTGACACTGTTCGAGCGCAGCCAGCAGCGCATTCGCCTGACCCGCGACGGCCAGACGTTTCTCGCCGAAACCCGCGCCCTGCTGACCCACGCCAACCGCCTGGAATCCCTCGGCAAGCGCCTCGGTCGTGGCGAAGAAGGCGGCTTGTGCATCGGCTACATCGAAAACGCCATGCACGCCGGCGTCTTGCCCAATGCCTTGCGGGTGTTGCGGGTCGACCGGCCGAACGTGCACGTCGCGCTGTACAACCTGAGCTCCGCCGAACAACTCGAAGGCCTGCGACAGCGTAGTCTCGATATTGCCCTGGTCAGTGAACCGCCCGTCGCCGACGATCCGGACCTGCTGGGTTTTCAGGTACTGGATGACCCGATGTTGTTGGCCTTGCCGGAACATCATCCGCTGGCCCGACAGCCGGAGCTGAGCCCGTCTGACCTGGCCGATCAGGAATGGATCGGCGTGCAACACCGCCAGAACTGCGCCAGCCGCGAAGACTTCGTCAGCGCCTGTATCCGCGCCGGTTTCACCCCGGACATCCGTATGGAAGCCACCGAACCTTTCACCGCACTGGGACTGGTGGCGTCCGGACTTGGGATTGCGATGATCCAGAAAGGCTTGAGCCGCAATGCACCACCGGGCGTGGTACTGCGGGAAGTGCCGTGGATTTCCTTTACCACACCGCTGTGGGCCGCGTGGCACCGGATTAATTTGCGACCGTTGGTGGAGACGTTCAGGAAGGTGCTGACGGAACCGGGGTCGATTTCGAAGTGATGCGCAATCCCTGTGGGAGCGGGCTTGCTCGCGAAAGCGGTGTGTCAGGCAACGTTCATCTCGACTGACACTCCCTCTTCGCGAGCAAGCCCGCTCCCACATGTCCGGCGCCTGCCATGCTGACGTGGGCGATCTTTCGGTCCCATACGCATGAGATTTGCTCAAGCGGGCCTGCGGTTTTGTGCTTTGACCCGATTCCCTTCCGCCGACTACAACAGCCATTCGTTTGTCATTCATGGGGACCAGCAGATGCCTGAAAGCAAAACCGGATTGCCCGCCAGCGTCGCGGTGACACTGGCCACGTGTTGCGGCTTTTCGGTCGCCACCATCTACTACAACCAGACCATGCTGCCGCTGATTGGCGCCACGTTCAGCATCTCCGGCGCCCATGTCGGCCAGATCGCCATGCTGACCCAACTCGGCTACGCGCTGGGCCTCTTGCTGTTTGTGCCGCTGGGTGACCGGATCACCCGTCGCTCATTGATCCTCGGCATGCTGAGCCTGAACTTCCTCAGCCTGATCGCCTCCGCCATCGCACCGACTTATTCGATGTTGCTGTTGGCCAGCGTGGTGCTGGGCCTGTCGGCGGTCAGCGCGCAAATCATCATTCCCGCCGCCACCGCCCTCGCCCATCCCGACCAACGGGGCAGCGTATTGGGGATGATGGTCAGCGGCTTGTCAGCGGGCGGTCTGTTGGCGCGGGCCTTGAGTGGCGCGGTCAGCACCTGGATTGGCTGGCGCGGGATGTTCTTCGCCGCTGCCGCCATGAATGTGCTGTTGTTCGTGGCGATCCTGATGCGCATGCCGGCGACCGCGCCGTCCAGCACCCTGCCTTATCTGGACCTGATGAAGTCGATGTGGAAACTGCTGCGTGAGCATCCGACCCTGCGTCGTTCTTCGTTGACCGGCGGATTGATCTTCGGTGCGTTGAACGTGTTCTGGGGTTCGATGGCCTCGTTGCTGGCGCTGGAGCCGTACCAGTATTCCAGCGGCCAGGCCGGGCTGTTCGGGCTCTCGGCCATCGTCGGGATTTTCGCCGCCTCTTACCTCGGCCGTCTCACTCAGCACTACGGCATCAAACTCAGTTACCTGGGAACCGGCACCGTGCTGTTGGCCTTCATTGCCTTGTACCTCGGCGGTGCTGCGGGGTTCTGGTGGTTGATCCTGATCTGCGCCACGGCGCTGGACATCGGCAACCGCGCCAATCAACTGGCCAACCAGGCACGGATCCTGGCGCTGGCACCGGAAGCGGTCAGTCGCCTGAATACCGTGTTCATGGTCACCTACTTCACCGGCGGTGCCCTGGGCTCGGCACTCGGTGCCAGCGCTGCCGGGTTTTACGGCTGGCAAGGTCTGGCAGTGGTGGGTGCGGTGTTTGCGGTGTGTGGGTTGATGGCGATCGTGTATGCCCGACAAGCCGAAAAAACCCGGGCAGTCAGCTGAGGAAAACTGTAGGAGCGAGCTTGCTCGCGATGGACGTCAACGATAACGCGTGTGTGCTGGATATACGCGTCGTCCTCAAGTCCATCGCGAGCAAGCTCGCTCCTACAAGGGTAAAGCTCGATCAACGCAGTGGCTGTCCCCGCGTCTCCGGCATCCGCAGGTAAACCACGGCGCTGATCGCGCTGATCACCGCCAGGTAAATCCAGAACAATCCGCCATAGCCCCAACCCGCCATCGCGGCCATCAGGTAGGGCGCTGTACCGCCGAACAAGGTCACCGACAGTGCATACGGCAAGGCAATTCCAGTCACGCGAACCTCCGCCGGAAACTGTTCAGCCATGGTCACCGCCGACGCGGCGCCGAAGCCGGTCATGATCACCATCGACACGGTCTGGATCAGTGTCACTTCCATCAGGCTGATCCCGACGTGCAGCAATCCAAAGCTCGGCCACGCCCAGAGGATCGAGGCGATGGCGAAGGCAATCAGCACCGGACGCCGCCCGACCCGATCCGCCAGTTTGCCGGCGAACGGCAACAACACCAGCGAGACACCCACGGAAATCACCCCAGCCAGCAAGGTGTCGCGGATCGACATCCCGGTGATCAGGTGCACCTGATTGGGGTAGCTGACCATCCACACGTAGTTGAGCAGGTTGCCGGCCATGGCGATGCCGATCACTCGCATGGCGTCGCGGCGATGGCTGAACAGCAGTTCACGGATCGGACGTTTTTTCGCGTGGCTGGCGATCTTCGATTTGAAGATCTCGGTCTCCCGCACCGACAGGCGAATCCACAAGGTGACCAGGCCCATCAGCGCAGCAATCACGAACGCCACGCGCCAGCCCCAGTCGTAGAGCGCGGTGTCGCTGCCCATCGACGCGAGGGCGAAGCCCAGCAGGAACGAGACCAACGTACCGGCGTTAATGGCGAACCATTGCCACGACCCGGCGAACGCCCGGCGATGCGGCGGTGCCGACTCGATCAGAAACGCCGAAGCGGAGCCAAACTCACCCCCCGCAGAGAAACCCTGCACCAGTCGCGCCAGCACCAGAATGATCGGCGCGGCAATGCCGATGCTTTCATAGTTGGGGCAGATGCCGATCACCAGCGAGGCGATGGACATCAGCAGGATCGACAGTGTCAGGCCTTTTTTGCGGCCGTAGCGGTCGGCCAGTTGACCGAGCACGGCGCCGCCGATGGGGCGCATGATGAAGCCGACGGCGAACACCGCCAGCACCGACAGCAATGCGGTCACGCCGTCACCGGCAGGGAAAAATTGCTTGGCGAGGATGGAGGAAAATGTCGCGTAGATCACCCAGTCGGTGTACTCGACGATGGTGCCGAGGGTGGCGGCGACGATTGCTTTCTTCTCGGCACCGGTTAACTGACGACCCTGCGTGTGCGGCGCCGTCGTTGCGGTGGATGACGATGGCAGTGCACCGTCCACAGTGTTGGAATTGCTCATTTTTACGGCTCCCGTGGGCGCTATTATTGTTGACCTTTGGACGCGGCCTCAGCGTTGCTACGGGAGAAAATATCCGGCGTTGGCGCCTGCTCGTGAAGCGAGTTTTAAGAGCGGTTCGGTTGACTAAAAATCAAGTCACTGCGTTGAGATTTTCTCAACGGACGCCCCTTTAAAACTCGGTTGAAGCGAGTTCGGCGAGGGGGTGTAAATGCACGTCATCATGGGGCTGCCCACGACTTCCCCCATGCACTGCACTGCTTCGATAAAAAAAGTCCCACGAGGAGAACCCTGCAATGTTCGAGCAAACCCACAGCTTCATCGATGGGCGTTCCGTGCCACCGCTGGACGGCCAATACGAAGACAAGATCGACCCGCGCACCGGCGAAAAACTCAACGAAGTGGCGAGCAGCAGCCCGGCCGACGTGGCCATCGCCATCGATTCCGCCGCCGCTGCGCTGCAAGCCTGGCGTGATCGGCGACCTGCCGAACGCGGGCGCATCCTCAACGATTTCGGGCGCTTGATCCGCGCCAGCGAAAACACCCTCGGCGCCCTGGAACGGGCCGAGACCGGCAAGCCCGGCCGTGAAATGGCTACGCTGATGGACCTGACCGCGCAGTACTTTGAATTCTACGGCGGCATCGTCAATGTCATGGACGGCGAAGTGATCAACCAAGGCCCGAATTACCACGTCTACACCCGCCGCGATCCCTTCGGCGTGATCGGCGTCATCCTGCCGTGGAACGCCCCGCTGCATCAGGCCGCCCGGGCCATCGCGCCAGCATTGGCCACCGGCAACACGGTGGTGGCGAAACCGTCCGAACACACCTCGGCATCGCTGGTGGAACTGGCGCGCATGGCGATCGAGGCCGGCATTCCGCCCGGCGTGTTCAACGTCATTGTCGGCAAGGGCAACGTCATCGGGCCGGCCATGGCGCACAACCCGCACATCCGCAAAATCTCCTTCACCGGCGGCATTCGCGCTGGTCAGGAATTGGGGCATATCGCAGCGGATCGCATCCTGCCGCTGACCTTGGAGCTGGGTGGCAAGTCCGCCAACATCGTGTTCGACGACGCCGACCTCGACGCCGCCGCCAAAGGCTCAACCCTCGCCTTCACCTGGAACAGCGGCCAATGGTGCGCCGCCGGGACACGCTTGCTGGTGCAGGAATCGATCTACGATCGCTTCGTCGACAAACTGCTCGCCGAAGTCGGCCAGCTGCGAGTTGGCCCGCAGGATGACGCCACCTCCGGCCCGATTACCACCCATGCGCAGTTCGAGAAAATCCAGAGCTACTTCGCCATCGCCGAACGCGAAGGCCTGACCCCGGCCATCGGCGGCAAAGTCGCCAGCCATCCGGGTTTCGAAAATGGCTGGTACATCGAACCGACGGTCTACACCGGCGTGACCAATGACATGACCCTGGCCCGGGAAGAAATTTTCGGCCCGATTGTGTGTGTGATTCCGTTCAAGGATGAAGCCGATGCGTTGCGCATCGCCAACGACAGCGAGTTTGGTTTGGGTGCCGGAATCTGGAGTCGCGACATCGGCCGCGTGCACCGCGTCGCCGCGAACCTGGAAGCCGGACGCATTGTGGTCAACGAATACAGCGGCGGCTTCGTGCAGACCCCGTGCGGCGGGTTCAAACAGAGCGGTTACGGCCGTGAGCAAGGCGTAGACGCGTTGTCGCATTACACACAACTGAAGTCGGTGATCATCCGCCTCTAAAGCGATATCGCTCGCGATGGACGTTAACGAAAACGCACGTTTCCTGGATAAACGCGGCGCTCTCAGGTCCATCGCGAGCGAGCTCGCTCCTACAAGGGGGTTGCCGGCGTTTGGATCAATGGATTACCACAGCGCCAGCGAGTAGCTGACGATCAACCGATTCTCATCAATATCACTGGAAAAATTGCTCCGAGCGCTGGCGTTTTTCCACTTCAAGCCGAGGTTCTTCAACGGTCCGCTCTGGATCACGTAGCCCAACTCGGAATCGCGCTCCCACTCCTTACCCGCCGTAGTACGCGTGCGCACGCTGACGTCATCGCCTGATACATAGCGAGTCATGAAGGTCAGTCCAGGAATGCCCAACGCGGCAAAGTTGTAGTCGTACCGCGCCTGCCAAGAACGCTCATCCTGGTTACCGAAATCATTGATCTGCACCAGGTTCACCAAATAGCCGTCGGTGCCATTGATGTTGGCGAAACCGGTGTCGCCACTCATGCGTTGATAACCCAAGCCCAGTGCATGACCGCTAACGCTGTAGGTGAACATCGCGCCCAGCGCCGAGTTATCGACATTGCTGCCGCCCTCGTCGAGGCTGCGCGCCCAGCGCAAATCGGAACTCAACGTCTGCCCTTCGCTGATCGTCCATTTGTAGTTAAGGGTCAGGTAATGCTGCTGGTAAATCCCCTCCAGCTCCCCGTAGTGGTACGCCGTACTCAGCGCTGGCGACCAACGATACGTGGCGCTGGCAAAGTCGAAGCGGTCGCTGGTGGTGTGGCGCCCGAGGCGGATGTTACGCGACACACCGTTGTAGACGCTCATGTCCTCGTTGTCGGAAGAGTTGCGCAATTTGGTCTGGTCGAGCCGACCGAGGTCCAGGGACAGGTTGTCGATATCGGCACTGTTGAGCCAGGCGCCGCGAAAGGTTTGCGGCAGCAGGCGCGAATCGTTGTACATGACCACCGGGATTTTCGGCAGCAAGGTTCCGACTTTCAGCGTGCTGCGGGCCATGCGCAGTTTGCCGGTCGCGCCGAGTGCACCGTACTCATCTTCGGCGCGTCCGCCCGGCCCGCGCGCGGTGTTCAGCAGGCCGGTGCCGGTGCGGTCCGGCGAGGAATCGAGCTTGATTCCCACCAGCCCGATGGCGTCGAAACCGACGCCGATCAGTCCTTCGGTGTAACCCGACTCAACTTTCAGGATGAAGCCCTGCGCCCATTCCTCGGCCTTGCTCTGGGCCACGCCGGACTGGCGGAAATCGCGGTTGAAGTAGTAGTTGCGCAGCTCCAGGCCGGCTTTGCTGTCCTGAAAAATATCGGCACACGCCGGATTGAGTACGGTGCTTGCCGCGATGCAAACGGCAAGGCGTGGAACCACTGGGAAACCCTTGGGTAAGGCGTTGTTCATGGGCGTGTTTCTCTTATTGTTGTCAGGTTCGGCATCGCGCCAGACAGACGCGTGGAGGCCGATCCTGAAAGCCCCGCCGCTGGCCGGCAATCGAGAAAAACACGCCCTTTCCTTGAGTTTTAATCAAGTGGGTTTAGGCTCTGGGTTACGTACACTGCGCGCCGCTCCTCCCATAAGAACAAGAGTTTGCCCACTATGGATCGTCTGCCTCCTCTCAATGCCATCCGTGCCTTCGAGTCTGTCGCCCGGCATTTGAGCATCACCGTGGCTGCCGACGAATTGAACGTCACTCCCGGTGCAGTCAGTCGGCAGATCCGAACGCTGGAAGAGTTTCTCAAGCTCGATTTGTTCGTGCGCGGCCACCGCCAGATCACCCTGACCGCCGCGGGTGAGGAATACTTTCGTGCCGTGGCGCGAGTGGTCGAAGACTTGCGCGGCGCCACCAAAAAGCTCATGTCACCGCCGCGCCGGCGTCAGCTCAAGGTGCGCGCTTACACCACGTTTGCCATGCAGTGGTTGATTCCGCGACTGGCGAGTTTCCATGCGCAGAATCCGAAAATTGAAGTGCTGCTGACCGCCTCGCTCGACCCGGTGGATTTCTACAAGGAAGACATCGACGCCGCGATCCGCCTCGGCTCCGGCGAATGGCCGAACTGCAATTGCTACGTGCTCAGCGATAACCAGTTGGCCCCGGTGTGTAGCCCATCGCTGTTGCAACACGGCCCGGGCTTGCACACCCCGGCCGACATCGCCAACTACACCATGTTGCATTCAATCGCCCGCCTCGAAGACTGGCGTTATTGGCTGGAAGCTTGCGATGTCAGTCGTGAAGTCGATGCACACGCCGGCATGACCTACCAAAGTTCATCGATGGTTTATGCCGCGGCGGTCGGCGGCCAGGGCATTGCCATGGCGCAGCTGTTCCTGGTGAGCAAGGAGTTGCAGGAGGGCAGCCTGATCCGGCCTTTCGAGCAGGCGGTGGACATGGGCGTGTACACCTATTACCTGCTGACGCCGCGGCACCGCGAAGAGAGTGATGACCTGCGGATTTTTCGTGAATGGCTGCTCGAGCAGACACGCATTGCCCGCGATCAGGCTTGAGATTTAGTCAAGGTACAGCGGCGTAAAACTGCTTTGTCGCTCAATTGTCGGCGTGGCTAGCATGGGTCTCCCACCACAAAAAAGAGACCTGTCATGACGACGCCTTCCATCGGTTTTATCGGCCTTGGTGCCATGGGCCAGAAAATGGCCCGCCATCTGCTCGACAAGGGTTTTGACCTGCACGTGTCCGATCCCAATCCCCAGGCCCTGGCGCCTCTGCTTGAACGCGGTGCTCGCAGCTATTCCACACCAAAGGGCGTCGCCGATCATGCGCAGATCGTGCTGGTGTGCGTGCCCACGCCGGACATTGTCGAACGCGTCGTATTGGGTGCGGACGGCGTGATCCACGGCCAGCAGATCAACATCCTCGTCGACCACTCCACCACCGGCCCGAGCCTGGCTAGACGCCTGCAGGCTGAGCTGGCCGAACGCGGGATTGCCGCGCTCGATGCGCCGTTGGCCGGCGGTGTCGCGGGTGCGCAGAACGGTACGTTGTCGGTGATGGTGGGCGGTGATCTTGGCGCTTATGAGCGTTGTGTGCCGGTGTTCGCAGCGTTCGGCAAGAAGGTCGAACACCTGGGCACCGAGCCGGGGCTGGGTCAGACCTTGAAGCTGGTCAACAACATGATCGTTGCCGCCACGCTGGTGGCGACCAGCGAAGCCATGCTGTTCGGGATCAAGGCCGGGCTCGACGCGCGGCAGATGGTGGAGATGCTCAATGCCAGCACGGCGCGCAGTTTTACCAGTGAGCAAATCCTCGCCGGGACCGTGATGCGCCGGGAGTTCGATTTCGGATTTCGCCTGGATTTGATGCGTAAAGATGTTCGGCTGTTTCTGGCGGAAGCGGAAAATGCCGGGGCGCCGGCGTTTACCAGTTCGGTGGTGAAGCAGTTCTTTGATCAGGCGTTGAGCGAGGGCGATCCGGCGCGGGACATGACCCATGTAGTGCAGGTGCTGGAGCGGCTGGCGGGGGCGACGCTGCAAGGCTGACAGGCCGTACCTGTGGGAGCCGGGCTTGCCCGCGAAGAGGGAGTGTCAGTCGACATCATCGCTGCCTGACACACCGTCATCGCGAGCAGGCTCGCTCCCACATTTAATCGTCGTCGTACGCAGCATTTGTGACCACCGAAAATCCACTGTGGGAGCGGGCTTGCTCGCGAAGAGGGAGTGTCAGTCGACATCATCGCTACCTGACACACCGCCTTCGCGAGCAAGCCCGCTCCCACATTTGATCGTCGTCGTTCGCAGAATTTGTGGCCGCCGAAGATCCACTGTGGGAGCGGGCTTGCTCGCGAAGAGGGAGTGTCGGTCGACATCATCGCTACCTGACACACCGCCTTCGCGAGCAAGCCCGCTCCCACATGTTTTGTGTTTTGCCACCACGATGGTTTGATTTTTTCTCAATCAACCCCGGTTTTTATATCGTTTGTCGGCCCTCCCGCCCCTGCCCGACCATGACCTCCAGCGCTCGCCCGCGAGCCCATAACAACAGGAGGTCATCATGAGTTTTTCCACGCCTATCTGGGCAGCCACCACGCCACCCGGTCTTCGCGCCTCGCGCCATCGTCACAGCGGCGACATCTTCTTTCCGGCCGTGCCTGACGAGTCGCCCCTGAGCAGTCAATTCGACGACACCGTGCTCAACACCGAAGGCCAGGTCTACAGCTTCACCATCATGCACCCGAGCCCGAAAAGCGGCCTGCCTCCGTTCGTCCTCGCCTACGTCGACCTGCCCGGTCCAGTGCGCCTTTTCGGGCGTTTGATCGGTAGCCCCCAGCGCCCCGTCATCGGCGAAAAATGCCGGGTGATCGCCGACGAAACCTTCGGCTACGTTTTCCAGTCCCTGGAGGCACGTCCATGAGCCAGATGCATGTAATGGGCGGCGCCATGACCGTCTTCGGTCGTCACCCTGGTGTGATGGCGCCCGAGTTGGCCCAACGCGCGATCCTCGATGCGGTGGCCGATGCCGGCCTGCAACTGGCCGACATTCAGGCGGTGTACTGCGCCAATGTGCTGGGCGGAATGATCCTCGGCCAAGTGATCCTGCGCGATCTGGGGCTCCAAGGCGTTCCGGTCTACAACATCGAAAACGCCTGCGCCAGTGGCGCCACCGCTGTGCATCTCGCGCGCCACGCCCTGCTGGCCGGTCAATACGAGCGCGTGCTGGTGTTCGGCATCGAGCAGCTGACAGCGTTGGGCGGCGGTACGATTCCGATGCAGCGCAACGACCGCATGACCGATCTTTACGCAACGGCCGGGATGGTGTTGCCGGCGGTCTACGCGATGCGTGCCACCCGCTTCCTCCACGAGCGTGACGCCAAGCCTGCCGATCTCGCGACGGTGGCGGTGAAGAATCGTCGTCACGGCTCGCTCAACCCATTCGCCCAGCAACGCACTGAAGTCAGCCTGGAAGAAGTGCTCGCCTCGCGGATGATCGCCGACCCGCTGACCCTGTTGCAGTGCTGCCCATCGCAAGTGGACGGGGCCGCCGCGCTGGTCCTGGGCAACAAACCCGGCCCGCACGCCAAAGACGTGAAAGTGTTGGGTTCGATCATTGTTTCGGGCCTGCGCGAGCGCGGTGACGAGGACATTCTCGATGCCGAAATCACCGCCCGCGCCGCACGCCAGGCCTATGAACAGGCCGGCGTCGCGCCAAGCGATATCGGCGTGGTCGAGTTGCACGACGCGTTCACCATCGCCGAGCTGCTGTATTACGAAGCCCTCGGTCTAGCGGCGCCGGGCGAGGCCGTGGCGCTGTTGCACTCGGGCGCCACGTCACTGGGCGGCCGCGTGCCGGTCAATCCAAGCGGCGGTCTGCTCGCCAAGGGGCATCCGTTGGGCGCCACCGGCGTCGCACAAATGGTCGAGTTGTTCTGGCAGTTGCAAGGTCGAGCATGTGACCGGCAAGCGGGCACGCCACGCCTGGGCCTGGCGCAATGCACCGGTGGCGGTATCGCCGGGGTCGATCACGCGGCATCCGCCGTGCACATCCTTGGAGTCTGAAGCCATGAATACTCATAACTTTGCAGCCGGCCAGGTCGCCGTCGTCACCGGTGCCGCTCGAGGCATCGGGTTGACCATCGCCCAACGACTGGCGCACCAAGGCGTGTTCGTCTACCTGCTGGACCGCGACGAACAGGCGCTGAACAGCAGCGTCAGCGCCTTGCAATCGGAAGACGTGCAGGTCGCCGGCATTGCCCTGGACCTGACCGTAGGTGAGTCCGTCAACGCTGCCTTCGCGCAGATTCAGCAGGCCCATGGCCGTCTGGATTTCCTGGTGAACAACGCCGGTGTGGTGCGCGACAAACGTTTCCTGAACATGACCGAACAGGATTGGGACCTGGTAGTCGACACCAACCTGCGGGCGCAATTTCTCTGCTGCAAAGCCGCCTTGCCGTTGATGCTGGAGAAAGGTTTCGGACGCATCGTCAACATGTCATCCCGGGCCTGGCTCGGCGGCTTTGGCCAGGCCAACTATTCGGCGGCCAAGGGTGGCGTAGTCAGCCTGACCCGCAGCCTCGCAATCGAATTCGCCGCCAAGGGCATCACCGTCAATGCCATCGCACCCGGCATCGTCGACACGCCGCTGTTCCAGAGCTTCGCCCCCGAAGTCCAGGCAAAACTCAAGAACACCGTGCCGGTGAAACGCATCGGCACCCCGGACGACATCGCTAATGCCGTGGCGTTTTTCCTCGACCCGGCCAGCAGCTACGTCACCGGGCAAACCCTGTATGTCTGTGGCGGGCGCAGTCTGTCATCGGCCAGTGTGTGAGGTGAATGCCATGTCAGTCACGTTCGAAACACACGGCGCCGTGGCGCTGATCACCCTCGACCGGCCGCAAGCGCTCAATGCCCTGGACCTGGACTCGCTGCAGGCCCTGCGCAGCCATCTGCTGAAAGTGCGCGACCGTCGGGACCTGCGTGCGGCCGTCATCACTGGCAGCGGTGAGCGGGCGTTCTGCGTTGGCGCCGATCTGAAGCGCACGCGGGAATCAAATGCCTCCTACGCCGAGGCGTTGTTTCTGGCCAATGAAGCGGCGGCAGACGCCGGGCTCTATATCCGTCAGATGGACCTCACCGACCTCGACCTGCACAAGCCCTTGATCGCTGCGGTCAATGGCCATTGCCTCGGCGGCGGTCTGGAACTGGCATTGCAGTGCGACCTGCGCATTGCCAGCGACAGCGCCACGTTCGGCTTGCCGGAAGCGCTGGTCGGTTCGATCCCGGCGGTCAGCGGCCTGCATCGTTTGATACGCGCCGTGCCGCCCGCCCACGCCTTGCAAATGGCCCTGACCGGGGCGCGCATTGATGCGACGCAAGCCCAGGCCATCGGTTTGATTTCGGAGCGTCTGGACAACCGCGAGGCCTTGCTGCAACGGGCGATGGCGCTGGCCGAACAGATTGCCCGCCAGGCACCGTTGGCAATCCAGGCCCTGCAAACCCTGGCCCGCAGCACCGCGCACCTGAGCGACCGCGATGCCCAACGCCTGACCGAATTGTATTGGGGCGTGCTGCGCGACACCGAGGATCGCATCGAAGGTCGCCAGGCATTTGCCGAAAAACGCGTGCCGAATTACACCGGCCGCTAGGAGGCGAACATGTTACGCAAGGCATTGGACGGTCTGACCGTCCTCGACTTCACCCAGATCGCCGCCGGCCCCACGGCCACCATGCTGATGGCCGACATGGGTGCGCGGGTGATCAAGGTCGAACCCCACGAAGGCGAGTTGGGCCGCACTCTCGGGCCAGCCTGGGTCGGCGACGATAGCGCGCTGTATCACGCGTTCAATCGCGGCAAACTGGGCTTGAGCCTGGACCTGAAACACCCGGACAGCGCGGCAGTAATCAAGCGCCTGGTGTTGCAGGCTGACGTGCTGATCGAAAGCATGCGCCCTGGCGTCATGGCGCGGCTCGGGTTGGGTTACGAGGCGTTGGCGGAACTGAAACCGGACCTGATTTACTGCTCGATTTCCGCTTACGGCCAACAAGGCCCGTACGCTGACCGGGCCGGCGTCGACGGTATTCTGCAAGCCGATTCCGGCCTGATGAGCCTGATCGGCACGCCGGGCTCAGCACCGTCGAAAGTGCAGGCGCCGGTGGTGGATGTGGTCACCGGTTACATGGCGTGCATGGCGGTGTTGGCCAAGTTGCACGCCCGGGACAACGACGGCTTGGGCGGTCACCTCGATGTCAGCCTGATGAACTCGGCACTGGCGCTGCAACAGGCGTCGCTGGCCAGTTTCCTCTGCGACGGCAAACTGCCGACCCGCATCGGCAGCGCCGCGCCCTACTCCGCGCCCAATGAAGCTTTTGAAGCGGCGGATGGCTGGCTGATGGTCGCCGCGTACAACGGCAATCGCTGGCCGGCCTTGTGCGGTGTGCTCGGACACCCGGAATGGATCGACGACCCGCGCTTCGCCAGTTCGGCGCAGCGCGTGGTGCACCGTGAAGCCATGTGCGCGGCGCTGACCGACGTGTTCCTCACCCAACCAATCGCGCATTGGTTGCAGGTGCTGCGCGAGGCCGACATCCTCTGCTCCAAGGTCAGCGACTACAACGATGTGCTGGCCCATCCACAGATCGCCAGCAACGGCATGCTGGTGGATTTGCACCATTCGCAGCACGGCGCGGTGCGGGTGCCAGGGTTTCCGATCAACAGCCTGGAAGCGGCGCAAACACCCTATGCACCGGCGCCGGAGAAGGGTGAGCACTCGTGCACGGTGTTGCGGGAATTTGCGTTTTCCGAGGAGGAGATTGAGGCATTACTGGCGTCTGATGCATTGCGCTGTTCAGAAGTAAAGATGAGATGAGCTGAGTTTTATCGCAACGACGAGCTTTTTTTGAATGCATGATTAGAAACATCCCAAGCAGAATTAGATGTTTCCACTCAGAAGAATCTTATGTTCCTTTCTAAAACAGGCTCATCGTTGAACGCTATCTATGGCATGAATTTGCAGGGCAAACCGGAAAGCGTCGCAAAAAGCAACCCGCAAGGCGTGACATTATCCGATGCGCAAAAGCAGGCGATCAGTAATGGCAGGTTTTTTGAGGCTGGCGCCAGCATGTCCTTGCTGAGCCAGCCAGGTAAAGCGGGCGATTTGTTCGACCAGCACGCCTCATCGCTGGGCACCTTGTTGAGACATGGCTTAAGCGAGCAAAGCCAGGCGGGAAGAATCCCTGTCTATTTCAACGGTAAGGAACAGCATTTGGGTGATGTATTGCGAGGCTCTATTAACCCCTTGTCGATAGACTCCGATCAGATCGGTCGGCAGATGAGTCCCGATCAAGCGCTCCATATATGGCTGCTGGATATCTTGAGCACACCGTTTCAGGGTCGGCTCGATGGATCCGGCAAACAAAGTCATGCCGAGCTTTTGACCAAGATCCGTACGTTGAGCGCGTTCGGTGATGCTATTTGGCGGTTGATGAACCCAGTAGAAAACGACAAGCAACCTGAACTCTATGCGCAACAGAAGGAAACCAATACCGTGGCCTGCACCGCTTTACTACGCGAAGCGGGTTTTGAAGCACAGGCGGACGATTTTATTGGTCGATTTAAAGAGTTTTCCGCCAAGACTCGCACACCGACATTCGACAGGCCGCTCAGTCGAGCCCGAAGTGAGCGGATGCCGATGTTGGATGTCGGCGGAACGCTAAAACCGGTTAATGGGGTGTATGAGGACGCGGCTAAATTTGGATTGGGTTTTGGCCAGATAGTGCAAAACACTGCCGATCCTGCCAGCGCCGAACAGGCTGCATTGCGTGCAGCACTAGGTGACCGCAATCAGAATATCAATGCGATCGCCCGCGAGGGTGCACCGATTTCCGACTTGAACCGCCCCTTCACCATGTCGGAGAACGACATGGAAAATATGCCTGAAGCCTATGCCCAGCTAGGTATTTCCGAGATGCTGGACCAATATGCGATGCTGCATGGCACCGGCATCAATCGCTGGCAGCTATTCGGCACGTTCGCGATGGAAAGCAATCTGCAAGGCCTGCCATCCGCAGGTGCACAATCAGGGGGAGCCTGCGACATCCTGTTGGCGCTCAATACATTAAATCCAGAACGAATGTACGGAAATTCTGAATTAGCACTGTCTGCGGGCTTGGGTATTGCCGCCTTCATGAACTTTGGCGGTTATCACACTTTTGCAGAGACGTTCCCAATAGCAGAGTCTGTTGCAGCCAACCGCCCTTACGTCCCGAGCAATCTCACTGCAGTGAATCAGCCTGACTTGTATCAACGGATGGAAAAAGCTGCCGAGTTTTGCAGTCCGCAGGGTTCCGAGCAGTTCGCGCAGTTTCGGCAGATTCACGGACAAATTCTGGAGACACTAAGGCAGCATCATCCCGATGTGGAATCGCTCGTACCTGATGTAGAGTTCCATGCCACCGCGCAGCAGATAGTGGGTTGGCGAACCTAATCCGCCATTACTATCCGGCTGGTAGGTGCTTTACTAAATAGATTCCGCCCCTGCGAGCCCCCCACCATGAACCGCAACGACCTGCGCCGCGTGGACATGAACCTGCTGGTGATTTTCGAAACGCTGATGTTCGAAAAGAACCTGACCCGGGCCGGGGAGAAGCTGTTCCTCGGCCAACCCGCCGTCAGTGCCGCGCTGGCGCGGTTGCGCGATTTGTTTGATGACCCGCTGCTGGTGCGCAACGGTCGCGTGCTGGAGCCGACCCAGCGGGCGCTTACGATCCTCCAGGAGTTGAAGCCGGCGATGGACACCATCTCCGGCGCGGTCAGCCGGGCCAAGGATTTCGACCCGTCCACCAGCCGCGATGTGTTTCGCATCGGTCTGTCCGACGACGCCGAATTCGGGCTGTTTCCGCCGCTGCTCAAGCAGATACGCGAAGAGGCGCAGAACGTCGTGGTGGTGGTGCGGCGGGTGAATTTCCTGCTGATGTCGTCGATGCTGGCGTCCGGGGAGATCTCTGTCGGGATCAGCTACACCACGGAACTGCCGGCCAACGCCAAGCGCAAGAAGCTGCGCGATTTGAGCGTGAAAATCCTGCGTGGCGATGACCGTCCCGGTGCGCTGACCCTGGATGATTACTGTGAACGTCCTCACGCCCTGGTGTCGTTTTCCGGGGATTTGACCGGTGCCATCGACACCGACCTGGCACGGATCGGCCGCTCGCGCCGGGTGGTGCTGGCGGTGCCGCAGTTTGCCGGTTTGCGCGCCTTGCTGGCCGGCACCGATATGCTGGCCACGGTGCCGGATTATGCCGCTTGCGCGCTGATCGAAGGCAGCAGCCAACTGCGCGCCGATGACCCGCCGTTTGACATCGTGTTGTCCGAACTGTCCATGGTCTGGAACGGGGTCAACGATAACGATCCGGCAGAACGTTGGTTGCGCTCGCGAATTGCCCAACACATGTCGGCGCCGCTGCCGGGGCACTGATGTATTGGAAAGACGCAGGGTCGCACTCGCGCAAGTACACCGGCAGGTCAGTGACCGGCGGCATGACCGGAATTTCGAAATACATCTGGACCACCCAGCCACGGTGATAGCTGGCGTGGTTGACCACATGCATCAACATCGCGCCGGCGCTCATGGTGCCGCTTTCGCCCGAGACAAAGCTGAACTCCACGGGCTTATCCAGCGACTCGTCGGTCTGCCGGGCGCTCCAGTCGCAGTACCAGTGATCGATGTCCTTTTGCGCCAGGCGCAAATCAGCAAGTTCGGCATGCAGCAGATCGTGGGAAGTCTTGAAGCCGTGCCCTCGGCCTTCGAGGTGGGCTTGCCAGATGCAATCCACCACATAGATGTGGTTCAGGGTGCCGATCATGTTCTTGAACACCGAGACCCGTTCCTTGTTGACCTCACCCGGCGGTAACGCGGCCAGGCTGTCAAAGAGCCGTTGGTTGGCCCAGCGCTTGTAATCGGCAAGCAGGCAGGCGGTTTTTACGTTGATCATCAGAGGTCTCCCATTGTGATGGGCGCACTGCCAAGCATAGCCCTCAGGGCGTGCAGCATCGCAGACACTGATTACCGGTAGTTTCGCCGCAACATGATCGATGTAGCAGCTGTCGAGCTTGCGAGGCTGCGTTCGGCGGCGAAGCCGTCGCGAATCCATTCACCGCGGTGTGTCAGGTGAACCGCGTGCGCAGGATTTACGACGGCTTCGCCGCCGAACGCAGCCTCGCAGGCTCGACAGCTGCTACATCTATGGTTACCCCCTTTTCTGCAATACTGTTTTTGATGCGTGTTTGGCTTGCTTTCATCTATCCGGCGTCTGAGTGGGGTTAT
>NZ_JBIVBY010000042.1:0-51000 GCF_044746405.1 Pseudomonas sp. NPDC086251 | reverse complement strand
GAACTGAAGCAACCTGCTGCCGAAAACTGCGTAACTCTTTGTTTACCAAGGAGTTTTCCGTTTCGACTGCGCCGGAAGTGGGGCGAATTATAGACTTCCAGAATCTGCCGTCAACCCTTAATTTCAGCCTTATTCGGATTTGAGCGTAATACGCGCAAATGCCTTCTTCCCGGCCTGGCAAACATGGGTCGTGCCCAGTGCGTATATAAAGGTGCGATCGACTACCTCACCATCGATACGCACTCCACCCGACCCCAGCAGATCGCGCGCAACGGCCGAGTTCTTCACCAGCCCCGCCTTATTAAGGACGGCAGCGATCGGCATATCCTCGGCAGCAGTCAATTCGATCTCTGGAAGGTCGTCCGGCAGCTCGCCTTCCTTCATACGGTTACCCGCCGCACGGTGAGCATTGGCCGCAGCTTCTTCACCATGGAAACGCGCAACGATTTCTTCAGCCAACTTGATCTTGATGTCGCGAGGGTTTGCACCCGCCTCGACATCGGTACGGAATGCGTTGATCTCATCCATGGAGCGGAAGCTGAGCAATTCGAAGTAGCGCCACATCAGCACATCTGGAATGGAAACCAGCTTGCCGTACATGACACCCGGCGCTTCCTGGATACCGACGTAGTTGCCCAAGGACTTGGACATCTTCTTCACGCCATCCAGACCTTCAAGCAATGGCATAGTCAGAATGCATTGCGGCTCCTGACCATAACCGCGTTGCAGTTCACGCCCCATCAACAGGTTGAACTTCTGATCGGTACCCCCCAGCTCGACATCCGCGCGCAAGGCAACCGAGTCATAACCCTGAACCAGCGGATAAAGGAACTCGTGAATGGCGATGGGCTGATTGGAGGTGTAGCGCTTGTCGAAGTCGTCACGCTCGAGCATGCGGGCAACGGTGTATTGCGAAGTCAGGCGAATGAAATCGGCCGGCCCCATCTGATCCATCCAGGTGGAGTTAAACGCAACTTCGGTTTTAGCCGGATCGAGGATCTTGAACACTTGAGTCTTGTAGGTCTCGGCATTCTCGAGAACCTGCTCGCGAGTGAGCGGCGGGCGTGTTGCACTCTTGCCGCTTGGATCACCGATCATCCCGGTGAAATCACCTATAAGGAAGATCACCTGATGCCCCAGCTCCTGGAACTGGCGCAGCTTATTAATAAGCACGGTGTGACCCAGGTGCAAATCCGGCGCAGTCGGATCGAAGCCTGCCTTAATACGTAGCGGCTGGCCACGCTTGAGCTTTTCGATCAGCTCGGACTCGACCAACAGTTCTTCCGCACCACGTTTAATCAGCGCTAGCTGCTCTTCAACCGACTTCATAACAGACCCGCAAGGCTCGAATTCAAAGGGAACCAACCATACAAGATCGCGCGTCAAATACAAGTTCTGCCCGGCGCACGGACGCCAATCCACGGACAGAGCGTCCGTGGACTTGCTTCACAGATGATTTGGTTATATTTTATACAGTTATTTCATCTTCATCATGTCATTCATCTTTTCCAATTCATCTTTTTTCAAAGTCAAAATTACCTATGACCAAAGAATCGTCTAAAGCGCCACCGCTTTACCCGAAGACTCACCTGCTCGCAGCAAGTGGCATCGCCGCTCTATTGAGCCTGGCGCTTCTGGTATTCCCTTCCAGTGATGTTGAAGCCAAAAAGACGACCCTGAGTCTTGAACTGGAAAGTCCTGCTGAACAACTGACACAAGATCAAGACGCTGCTGACGCCGTCCAAGCCACAAATGAGCCAGCAGCCTCCCCTTTCGCGCAGATCGAAAACAGCGCCGAAGAGACCCAGGAAACCGCCCAGGCCGAGCCGGCACCGGCCCCCGCTCCTGCGCCAGTCGTCGAAGAAAAGAAGGCGCCCAATCACCGCGAAGTGATCGTCACCAAGGGCGATACGCTCTCCACGCTGTTCGCGAAAGTCGGTCTTCCGGCCGCGTCAGTGCATGAAGTGCTGGCAAGCGACAAGCAAGCCAAGCAGTTCAGCCAACTCAAGCATGGCCAGAAACTCGAATTCGAACTGAGCCCGGACGGCCAGCTGACCAACCTGCACAGCAAGGTCAGCGACGTCGAAAGCATTAGCCTGACCAAGAACGACAAGGGTTACGCGTTCAACCGCATTACCGCCAAACCTACCGTACGTTCTGCCTATGTTCATGGCGTGATCAACAGCTCGCTGTCCCAGTCCGCGGCACGTGCCGGCCTGTCCCACAGCCTGACCATGGACATGGCCAGCGTGTTTGGCTACGACGTCGACTTCGCCCAGGATATTCGCCAGGGTGACGAGTTCGACGTGATCTACGAACAGAAAGTCGTCAATGGCAAGGCTGTCGGCAATGGCCCGATCCTGTCAGCGCGCTTCACCAACCGCGGCAAGACCTACACCGCCGTGCGTTACACCAACAAACAAGGCAACAGCAGCTACTACACGGCTGATGGCAACAGCATGCGCAAGGCGTTCATCCGCACGCCGGTCGACTTCGCCCGCATCAGCTCTAAGTTCTCCATGGGCCGCAAGCATCCGATCCTGAACAAGATCCGCGCGCACAAAGGCGTTGATTACGCAGCGCCACGCGGTACGCCGATCAAGGCTGCCGGTGACGGCAAAGTGTTGTTGGCCGGTCGCCGCGGTGGCTACGGCAACACCGTGATCATCCAGCACGGCAACACTTATCGCACGCTGTACGGGCACATGCAGGGCTTCGCCAAAGGCGTGCAGACGGGCGGCACCGTCAAGCAAGGCCAGGTCATTGGTTACATCGGCACCACCGGGCTCTCCACGGGACCGCACTTGCATTACGAGTTTCAGGTCAACGGCGTGCACGTCGATCCACTGGGGCAGAAGTTGCCGATGGCCGACCCGATCGCCAAAGCCGAACGCGCACGTTTCCTTGCGCAAAGTCAGCCTCTAATGGCACGCATGGACCAAGAAAAGGCCACCATGCTGGCCTCGAGCAAACGCTAAGCCATGGCGCTCTATATAGGTGTGATGTCCGGGACCAGCCTCGATGGCCTGGACATTGCGCTGATTGAGCAAACCCAGGCGATCAAGCTGATCGCCACGCATTACATCCCGATGCCGGAATCCCTGCGCGCCGAGCTGCTTGGCTTGTGCGCCAGTGGCCCGGATGAGATTGCCCGCTCCGCCATCGCTCAGCAGAACTGGGTAAAACTGGCGGCCCAGGGCATTCATACCCTTCTCGATCAACAAAACCTCAAGCCTGAAGACGTTCGTGCGATTGGCAGCCACGGCCAGACCATTCGCCACGAACCGGCGCGCGGGTTTACGGTGCAGATCGGCAACCCGGCCTTATTGACCGAGCTGACCGGCATCACCGTGGTCAGCGACTTCCGCAGCCGCGACGTCGCCGCTGGCGGGCAAGGCGCCCCACTGGTTCCAGCCTTTCACGAAGCCCTGTTTGAAGAGCGCAAAGGCAACCGTGCAGTGCTGAACGTCGGCGGTTTCAGCAATCTCAGCCTGATAGAACCCGGTAAACCTGTCGCCGGTTTCGACTGCGGGCCGGGGAACGTCTTGCTCGATGCCTGGATTCACCAACAACGCGGCGACAACTTTGATCGTGACGGCCAATGGGCTGCTAGCGGTAAGGTCGAACCCGTTCTGTTGAAAGCGCTGCTCAGCGATCCGTTCTTTGTCACCCAAGGCCCGAAGAGCACCGGCCGCGAAGTGTTCAACTTGCCGTGGCTGACACAACACCTATCGCGCTTGCCGACGTTCGCTGCCGAAGATGTCCAGGCAACACTGCTTGAACTGACCGCACTGACTATCATTGAGTCACTGCAAAACGCTCAATCAGATAACAAGGAATTGCTGGTGTGTGGCGGTGGTGCGCACAACGCCACACTGATGAAGCGCTTGGCCGCTTTGCTACCCAACGCCAAGGTCAGCAGCACCGCAGCTTACGGTGTTGACCCGGACTGGGTCGAAGCCATGGCTTTCGCCTGGCTGGCCCATTGCTGCCTGGAAGGCATCGCGGCCAACCGCCCGAGCGCCACCGGCGCCCGGGGCCTGCGCGTACTCGGCGCCATCTATCCGGCCTGAAGCAGAACCCCGGACAGCAAAACGCCGCAAAGCCCTGAAGCCATGCGGCGCTTGGTGATGCGGTGACGTGCGATCAGATCGAGAACGAAGAGCCGCAACCACAGGTGGTGCTGGCGTTCGGGTTCTTGATCACGAAACGCGAACCTTCCAGACCTTCCTGATAATCCACCTCGGCACCTGCCAGGTACTGGAAGCTCATCGGGTCCACAACCAGGCTCACGCCTTCGCGCTCGACGATGGTGTCGTCATCGGCCACTTCTTCATCGAAGGTAAAGCCATACTGAAAACCTGAACAACCGCCGCCCGTAACGAATACGCGCAGCTTCAAGCGATCATTCCCCTCTTCATCGACCAGGCTCTTCACCTTGTGCGCGGCACCGTGGGTGAATTGCAAAGCGGTGGGGGTGAAGGATTCGACGCTCATGCTGACTATCTCCCGGCGTTACGCCGCCATAATGCGTGATGACGCGCATTATCCGCTTCTCCTAGAAAATTGGTCAACTATTGTTACGGTATATCAATAAACCCGATTGCCGGCTCCCAATGCAAAAAGGCCCTTTATCAGGGCCTTTTTGCTGAGCGGGATAAAGCCTTACGGCAACATGCCCGCGTGTGACAGGCCCAGTCGCTCATCCAGGCCAAACAGGATGTTCAGGTTCTGCACCGCCTGCCCCGATGCACCTTTGACCAGGTTGTCGATCACCGACAACACCACCACCAGGTCACCCTCCTGCGGACGATGCACGGCGATACGGCAAACGTTGGCACCGCGCACGCTACGGGTTTCCGGATGGCTACCGGCCGGCATGACATCGACGAACGGCTCGTTGGCATAGCGTTTTTCAAACAGCGCCTGCAGATCCACCGAGCGATCCACGACGGTCGCGTAGAGCGTCGAGTGGATGCCGCGAATCATCGGCGTCAGGTGCGGAACGAAGGTCAGGCCGACTTCCTTGCCCGCTGCGCGACGCAGACCCTGGCGAATTTCCGGCAGGTGACGGTGCCCTTTGACGGCGTAAGCCTTCATGCTTTCCGACGTCTCGGCGTACAGCGAACCGACAGAGGCACCACGACCGGCACCGCTGACACCGGACTTGCAGTCAGCAATCAGGCGAGTGGTGTCGGCCAGACCGGCTTCGAGCAAGGGCAGGAAACCCAATTGCGTCGCCGTCGGGTAGCAACCCGGTACGGCGATCAGGCGAGCCTGCTTGATCTGCTCGCGATTGACTTCCGGCAAGCCGTAGACAGCCTCCTCCAGCAGTTCCGGCGCACCGTGCGGCTGGCCGTACCACTTGGCCCATTCATCGGCGTCTTGCAGACGGAAGTCTGCCGACAGGTCGATGACCTTGGTCCCGGCTGCCAGCAATTCACCCGCCAGCGCATGGGCAACACCGTGCGGCGTGGCGAAAAACACCACATCGCAAGCACCCAGGGTCTTGATGTCGGGAACGCTGAACGCGAGGCCGTCGTAATGACCGCGCAGGTTCGGGTACAGATCAGCCACGGCCAGACCGGCCTCGGATCGGGAAGTGATCACTACCACTTCAGCTTGCGGATGCTGCGCCAACAGACGCAACAGTTCGACACCGGTGTAACCCGTGCCGCCGACGATACCGACCTTGACCATAAACCTGCCCTCAACGAACCCACTGGAAAGCCGTCGATAATAGGGCCCGTATCGTCCTGCGACAACCGGCAAGGTGACGTGCGGAGCCTCAAGCCTCTACTATCCAGCCTACCGTGAACCTGGGAATAACTAAAAAATGCTTTATTTGTGGCTCAAAGCGCTTCACATCGTCAGCATGGTCTGCTGGTTTGCCGGCCTGTTTTATCTACCCCGCCTGTTCGTTTATCACGCGCAAAGCGAGGACACCGTCAGCAAGGAACGCTTCAGCATTATGGAGCGCAAGTTGTATCGGGGCATCATGGGGCCGGCGATGATCGCTACCCTGATCTTTGGTATCGCACTGATCTACCTCAACCCCGGCATCTTCAGCCAAGGCGCGTGGATTCACGCGAAGTTGACCCTGGTCGTGATTTTGATCGGCTACCACCATATGTGTGGCGCGCAGGTAAAACGTTTTGCCCGTGGCGAAAATACCCGCAGCCATGTCTTTTATCGCTGGTTCAATGAAGTGCCGGTTCTGATATTGCTGGCTATCGTAATTCTGGTCGTGGTTCGGCCGTTCTAATTTCAATCAGCACAACTCACCGGGGTACTTCCAATGTCGCTGCCCGCTCTGCTCGAACAACGTTTGCGATTGCCCGTGGTGGCAGCGCCGATGTTCCTGATTTCCAACCCACAATTGGTGCTCGCCTGCTGCCGGAATGGCGTGGTGGGCAGCTTCCCCGCGCTGAATCAGCGCGAGAGCAGCGGCTTCAAGGCCTGGCTGGAGGAGATCGAAGCAGGGTTGGCGACACTGGAGAACCCTGCGCCGTACGCGGTGAACCTGATCGTCCACAACAGCAACCCGCGGCTGCAAGCGGACCTGGATATCTGCATCGAACACAAAGTGCCGATCGTGATCACCAGCCTCGGCGCGGTGAAAGAACTGGTCGATGCCGTCCACAGCTATGGCGGCCTGGTGTTTCATGACGTGACGACCCGTCGTCATGCCGAGAAAGCCGCCGAGGCCGGTGTGGATGGCTTGATCGCCGTGGCTGCCGGCGCGGGTGGGCACGCCGGAACCTGGAGCCCGTTCTCGCTGGTTGCCGAGATTCGCCAGTTCTTCGACAAAACCCTGTTGCTGGCCGGCTGCCTGAACCACGGCCACGAGATTCTCGCCGCGCAACTGCTCGGCGCGGACCTGGCCTACTTCGGCACGCGATTTATCGGTACCACTGAAAGCCATGCACCTGACGCCTACAAGGAGATGCTGCTGACCGCCAGGGCGGCGGACATCGTCCATACTCCAGCGGTGTCGGGCGTGCCGGCGAGTTTCATGCGTCAGAGCCTGGAGGCAGCGGGTTTCGACATGGCCGCGTTGCAAGGCAAGGGTGAAGTGAACTTCGGTTCCAAGCTCAAACCTATCAGCGATGAAGCCAAAGCCTGGAAAACCGTATGGTCCGCGGGCCAGGGTGTCGGCGAAATCGACGATCTGCCGAGTGTCGATCAACTGGTCGCACGCCTGGACGCCGAATACCGCAAGGCTTTGGAACTGGCGGCGCAGTTGCCGAAACGCTGGCCGCGCTGACGAGAAAGCTTGGCCAGTCGCACCGGGCTGGCCTTACACTGCGAGCGCCCCACATTCTCTATTCAGCACTCGCGACAAGGATGCCTCGCAATGAGCGAAAACCGTTTCAAGATCGTGTTCGACGGCGCTCTGTTGCCCGGTGTTGACATCACCACCGCCAAGCTCAATCTCGCCGCGCTGTACAAAAGCGAGGTGGCTGCCGTCGAACGACTGTTCAGCGGCAAGACGGTTACCCTCAAGCGCGACCTGTCACAGGCAGACGCGCAGACTTACCTCCAGGCGCTGACGAAAACCGGCATCGATGCGCGAATCGAGACTGAACCCTCTATCGACCTGAACCTGGCCGATGCGCATGAACACATTCCTCCCAGTGCTCCACTGACGACAGATCCGGAATCGCCTTATGCGCCGCCGCGCGCAGCAGTCGGTGAAGCGCTGCCGGCATTCGCCCCGCTCAAGGCGTTCAGCTTCGAGGGCCGTATCGGTCGCTTGCGTTTTCTCGCCTGGACCATGGCCCTGACGCTGGTGACGCTTGCCGTTGGCTCGGTGCTTGCCGTTTTTGGCTTGGCGCTTATCAGTACAGATTCGACCGCTGGCCTGATTCTCGGTGGCCTGCTGGTCTTTATCCTCGTGGTGGCACTCGCGTTCGTCAGTATTCAGTTCTTCGTCCAGCGTCTGCACGATATCGGTTGGTCCGGCTGGCTCTGGCTGCTGAACCTTGTGCCATTCGTGGGCAGCTTCTTCCCGTTTGTCATCATGGTGGTGCCGGGCAACGCCACCGCCAATCGGTACGGTGCGCCACCTCCGCCCAATAGCACGGCGGTCAAGGTGTTGTCGTCGCTGTGGATAGCGTTCGTCGCCATCGTCGTCATTGGTGCGCTGGCCGGAGGCATCACTGCCATCCAGGACGAGTACGAAAGTGCGGCCGAAACCAGCTATGAAAGTGGCTCAGTGATCACCGATGAAGTCGAAGTAGAGCCCGCCGCCGAGGCTGAGGAGGCGCTAAATTCCGCTGACGATGCAGCCGAAGAAGCCCAGCCCCCTGTAGACTCTGCGAAAGAATGAACAGCGCTCCCCGCCCGTGACACCTGCGTCGCCGGCGCGGAGCTGTTGCGATGGAGAATTGCATGACCCGTTACGCTCTGATCACTGGCGCTTCCAGCGGCATCGGCCTGGCGATGGCCGAAGCGCTGGCCCGGCGCGGCCGCAGCCTGATTCTGGTGGCCCGACAGCGTGATCAGCTGGAAAGTATTGCGATTGAACTGACTCAACGTTTTGGCGTGGAGGTGCTGTTCCGTGCCTGCGACCTCAGCGAGCCGTTGCGGCTGTCTGGATTCCTGCTCGAACTGGAAGAAGGTGACCGACAAATCGATCTGCTGGTCAACTGCGCCGGCATCGGCACCTGCGGTCCCTTCCTGGCTCTGGACTGGATGACTGAGCAGGACCTGATCGAAGTGAACATTCTGGCCCTCACTCGCCTGTGTCACGCCATCGGCAACAGCATGGCGTTGCAGGGTGGCGGGCAGATTCTGAACGTCGCCTCGGTTGCAGCCTTCCATCCCGGCCCCTGGATGAGCACGTACTACGCCAGCAAGGCTTACGTGCTGCACTTTTCCGAAGGGCTGCGGGTCGAGCTGAAGAAGTGCGCGGTCAAGGTCTCGGTGCTCTGCCCCGGCCCGACCCGCACCGCGTTTTTCCGCACCGCCCAGTTGGACACGGGCAAATTGATCGACAGCAAAATGCTCATGAGCCCTGAAGAAGTCGCGCTCTACACCGTGCGGGCCCTGGAGAAAAATCGCGCCATCATTATTCCGGGTCGACGCAACCGCTGGCGCGCCTTCCTGCCTCGGCTAGGCTCGCGCTGGCTGACCCGGACAATCGCCGGCATGGTCAACAAGGCCTACTGCCCGCGCTGATCGAACCTCAAGGTAAAAGGCTGGGCTCGGGCATAACCCATGGTTACACTCAGGCCAGCCCAAACAACGGAGAAAACAGCTGTGGATACTCTGTTCACCAAGATCATCAACCGGGAAATCCCGGCGAAGATCATTTACGAGGACGACCAGGTACTGGCCTTCCACGACATCAACCCACAGGCACCGGTGCATTTTCTGGTCATCCCGAAAAAAGCCGTGCGCACCCTTAACGACCTCACCGAGGAAGACAAGGCGTTGGCCGGGCACATCCTGTTCACCGCCCAGCGTCTGGCCCTGGAATTGGGTTGCGAAGAAGGCTTCCGCGTGGTCATGAACTGCAATGAATTGGGCGGGCAGACCGTTTATCACATTCATATGCACGTGCTGGGTCAGCGCCAGATGCACTGGCCGCCGGGCTGATTCCCCACGCATCCCTGTAGGAGCGAGGCTTGCCCGCGAAGAACGATAACGCGGTCATTCCGAATGACCGCGTCGCCCCCTTCGCGGGCAAGCCTCGCTCCTACAAGTCGTAGTGTTATCCAGTGACCCAACGCAAACCTTCCCCGGCCGATTGGGTTAAACTGGCCGCCGAGATTCTTCCCGGAGGTCAGCATGACTACCCAACGTCACTACTCGCCGATTGACCGACTTCTGCTGCAAGCCGATGCCGCGATGCGTACTTTGCTGCCTTCCAGTGGCCAGCCGTACCGTCCGTCCCCTGCTATCGTGCAGCCAGAAGCACAAATGAGCGACGAAGACACCCGGCACGTTGCCGGTCTGATGCGCATCAACCATACCGGTGAAGTCTGCGCCCAGGCGTTGTATCAAGGTCAGGCCCTGACCGCGAAGCTGCCGCAAGTGCGCGCCGCCATGGAACACGCCGCCGAAGAAGAAATCGACCACCTGGTCTGGTGCGAACAACGCATCCATCAGCTAGGCAGCCACACCAGCATTCTCAATCCGCTGTTCTATGGCATGTCGTTCGGGATTGGTGCAGTCGCCGGGTTGATCAGCGACAAAGTCAGCCTGGGCTTCGTTGCTGCCACTGAGCATCAGGTGTGCAAACACTTGAACGAACACCTTGAACAACTGCCGGCCGAGGACGAAAAATCCCGGGCAATCCTTGAACAGATGCGCATCGATGAAGAACATCACGCTGAAAGCGCGCTGGAGGCTGGCGGCTTCCGCTTCCCGGCGCCGGTGAAGTTCGGCATGAGTTTGATGGCCAAGGTGATGACCAAGAGTACTTATCGGATCTGATCTGACCGGATCTGATCTGTAGGAGCGAGCTTGCTCGCGATGGACCAGAGGGCGACGCGTTTATCCAGGAACCACGCGTTATCGTTTACGTCCATCGCGAGAAAGCTCGCTCCTACAAGGGCTAATAAAAAGGCGACTGCCGTGAGGTAGTCGCCTTTTTTTGTGCTCGTGGTCGACTCAACCCAGCTCGATGATCTCGTAGTCGTGGGTGATCTCGACACCGGCCGCACCGAGCATGATCGAGGCCGAGCAATACTTCTCGGCGGACAGCTCGATGGCGCGTTTGACCTGGGCTTCTTTCAAGCCTCGGCCCTTGACCACGAAGTGCATGTGGATCTTGGTGAAGACTTTCGGATCTTCAGTCGCGCGCTCGGCTTCAAGGAAGGCTTCGCAGCTCTCGACGGCCTGACGGGATTTCTTGAGGATGCTGACCACGTCGAAATTGCTGCAACCGCCAACACCCAGCAGGAGCATTTCCATCGGCCGGACACCCAGGTTGCGACCGCCAGACTCGGGCGGACCGTCCATGACCACGACATGACCGCTGCCGGATTCGCCGAGGAACATGGCTTCGCCAGCCCATTGGATGCGTGCCTTCATCGCCAGACTCCACTGTATAAAAAAGGGTCGCCAGCTTAGCACAGGCCCCTTGATTGACAGCGCTCGCCTTCCTAGGACATAACCATCCGCGCTGTAGGTAAATTCTCGAATATTGCAGGAAGCGTCTGTTAAGCTGGCGCCAATTCGCTGGCGCATAGCCAGCTTTGTAGCAATAAGAAGATCACAGGCTTCGTCAGCGCCTACAAAAACACCAAACACACCGTGCAGTCTTTTCGGGATACAACCATGGTTGCTATTGCCCCCACCCCCAAAATCAAGAACCTCGACAAACTATTGATGCATTGCCAGCGCCGTCGCTACGCGGCCAAGAGCAACATTATTTGTGCTGGCGACCGCTCTGAAACGTTGTTCTTCATTATCAAAGGCTCGGTCACGATCCTGATCGAGGATGACGATGGTCGCGAAATGATCATCGCCTACCTGAACACCGGGGACTTTTTCGGCGAGCTGGGTCTGTTTGAACAGGCCGGCCTGGAACAGGAACGCAGTGCCTGGGTGCGCGCGAAGATCGAATGCGAAGTCGCGGAAATCAGCTACGCGAAATTCCGCGAATTGTCCCAGCAGGATCCAGACATTCTTTACGTGCTGAGCGGACAAATCGCACAGCGCCTGCGCAACACCACCCGCAAGGTGGGCGATCTGGCGTTTTTCGATGTGACCGGTCGCGTGGCCCGCTGCCTGCTGGAACTGTGCAAGCAGCCAGACGCCATGACCCACCCCGACGGCATGCAGATCAAAGTGACCCGTCAGGAAATCGGGCGGATTGTCGGTTGTTCGCGGGAGATGGTCGGTCGCGTGCTCAAGGATCTGGAAGAACGCAACCTGGTGGACGTCAAAGGCAAGACCATGGTGGTGTTCGGTACGCGCTAAGTTCGCAAACTTAGCTGCTGAACATCTGCGCCAGCATTTGCCGGTAGAGCGCATCGAGACGCTCCAGCGCGTCAGGCGCGGCGAATTTTTCATGCAGGGCAATGTGGCTTTCGGCGCGCACCCGCTGCTCCAGACCACAGGCCTCATTGAAGCGGTTGACCGCTGCCACCATCGACTCACGTTCGTTATCCAGCAACAACGCCCCGTGCACCAGGCCTACCGGACGCGAGCCACCCTTGCTCTGGCGCCAGCGCTGAGCGGTGCCGACCATTTTGCGGCCGTCGAGGTTGACGTTGAAACGACCGTCGCAGAACGCACCGTCAATTTCGCCCAACGATGAAACGCCACCCAACTCATCAAGTAGCTGACAGATCGGATCGCAGAGTCGGCGGTATCCGGTTTCGATTCGGTTCTGGTCGCCCTCGCTGCGGGGTGGTGCGTAAACCAGCGCGATATTGATCGTAGCGGCCGATTGCGGCACCGGTTCACCGCCGGTTTCGCGCAGCAGTACCGGCCAGCCGGCAGCGGCGGAGACTTCGCAGGCGTGTTCGAATCCGGGCAATCGATTCAGACGGCGGGGCATGACCAGCGCCCGATCGCTGGGCTGCCAGAACAGCAGACCGAACTCGGAATCGCCGGTGCAGACATGGGCGAGCAGATCCTGTTCGGCAAGCAGGCCGGCTTCGACGGTCAGAGAGGTTGGGATCATAAAGTAATCCGTAAGGTTTCCAGCCTGTGGTGTTTCTTATGCCGCCTTCGCGAGCAAGCCCGCTCCCACATTAGTCCGCGCTCACCCACACAACGCCGATCAAATGTGGGAGCGGGCTTGCTCGCGAAAGACGCGCCTCGGTCGCCTGGCTGAACTCAGTCGAGTGTAGAACCGCTCACCGCAGTGCCACGCTCTGGAAAGAACAACCGCTGCAACTCGGTGCCCGGGCTTTCGGCGCGCATGAAGGCTTCACCGACCAGGAACGCATACACGTCGCTGATTTCCATCAGCTCGACATCGGCACGATTGAGGATGCCACTTTCGGTGATCACCAAACGATCACGCGGAATGCGCGGCAACAGGTCAAGCGTGGTTTCCAGGCTGACGTCGAAGGTGTGCAGGTTGCGGTTGTTGACGCCCACCAATGGCGTGTCGAGGGTTTTCAACGCCCGCTCCAGTTCGTCACCGTCGTGGACTTCCACCAGCACATCGAGACCAACGCTTTTGGCCACAGCCGCCAGCTCGGCCATTTTCACGTCGTCCAGTGCGGAGACGATCAACAGCACGCAGTCGGCGCCCAGCGCGCGGGCTTCGACGATCTGGTACGGATCGATCATGAAATCCTTGCGGATCACCGGCAGGTTGCACGCCGCACGAGCCTGTTGCAGATACGCATCGGCGCCCTGGAAGTAATCGATATCGGTGAGCACCGAGAGACAGGTCGCACCGCCCTTCTCGTAACTCCTGGCAATGTCCGCAGGCACGAAGTTCTCGCGAATCACGCCTTTGCTCGGTGACGCTTTCTTGATTTCAGCAATGACCGCCGGTTGCTTCAGCTTGGCCTGTGCGATCAGTGCCTGGGCAAACCCACGGGGTGCATCGGCCGCCTTGGCCAGACTTTCCAGCTCGGCGAGGCTCACACGAGCACTGCGCTCGGCAACTTCCTGGACTTTGCGGGCCAGAATGTTTTCCAGAACCGTCGGTACACTCATCCCTCATTCTCCACTCGAAATACCGCGGTAAACGCACCCAGCTCCTCGAGTTTCTCCCGAGCGAGGCCGGTGTGCAGCGCGTCGTGCGCCAGGGCAACGCCCTCTTTCAAACTTGTTGCATGGTCAGCGGCATACAGTGCGGCACCGGCATTGAGCATGATCATTTCTGCAGCTTTCTGGCCGTTCTCGGTCTTGCGCTTGCCCAGGGCATCGCGAATCAGCTCAAGGGAGGCCGCCGGGCTGTCCACTGCCAGACCGTGCAGGCTCTGGCTCTTCATGCCCAGGTCTTCCGGCTCGACCCAATACTCGGTGACCTGATCGTTCTTCAGTTCCGCGACAAAGGTCGGCGCCGCCAGGCTGAACTCGTCCAGGCCATCCTTCGAATGCACCACCAGCACGTGTTTGCTGCCCAGACGCTGCAAGACTTCGGCCAATGGCCGGCACAACGCCTGGCTGAACACGCCCACCACCTGATGCTTCACACCGGCCGGATTCGTAAGCGGGCCGAGCATGTTGAACAAGGTACGCAGGCCAAGCTCCTTGCGCGGGCCGGCGGCGTGTTTCATGGCACTGTGGTGGGTCTGGGCGAACATGAAACCAATGCCGACATTGTCGATGCAGCGAGCCACTTGAACCGGGGTCAGGTTCAGGTAGATACCCGCCGCCTCCAGCAAGTCGGCGCTGCCACTTTTGCCCGAGACTGCACGGTTACCGTGCTTGGCAACGGTGCAACCGGCCGCTGCGACCACGAACGAGGAAGCGGTCGATACGTTGAAGATATTGGCACCGTCACCACCGGTGCCGACCACGTCGACGACGCCGTCGAGGGTCTTGAGCTCAACCTTGTCCGCCAGCTCCCGCATGACCGACACGGCGCCGACGATCTCGTCGATGCTTTCGCTCTTCATGCGCATGGCCATCATGAACGCGCCGATCTGCGCATCCGTGCATTGCCCGGTCATGATTTCGCGCATCACATCGCGCATTTCTTCGGTGCTGAGGTCGAGGTGGTCGACGATACGGCTCAGGGCTGTCTTGATGTTCATGATAAGTCCTTAGCGCGTGCCGCCGGTTTGTTTGAGGAAGTTGGCAAACAGTTCGTGGCCCTGCTCGGTCAGGATCGACTCAGGGTGAAACTGTACGCCCTCGATGTTCAGTGTTTTGTGGCGCAAGCCCATGATCTCGTCGACCGAGCCATCTTCGAGCTGGGTCCAGGCGGTCAGCTCCAGGCAGTCGGGCAGAGTTTCGCGCTTGACGATCAAAGAGTGGTAGCGAGTAACCGTGAGCGGATGATTCAGGCCTTCGAAAACGCCCTTGTCCTCGTGGAACACCGGGCTGGTCTTGCCATGCATGACCTGACGGGCACGAACCACATCACCGCCAAAGGCCTGGCCGATGGACTGGTGGCCGAGGCAGACACCCAGAATCGGCAGCTTGCCGCCAAAGTGTTTGATCACGTCGATCGAGACGCCGGCTTCATTCGGGGTGCACGGACCAGGGGAAACGACAATGCGCTCAGGGTTGAGGGCTTCGATTTCGGCAATGGTGAGTTCATCGTTGCGCACGACTTTGACCTGGGAGCCGAGCTCACCCAGGTACTGCACAACGTTGTAGGTAAAAGAGTCGTAGTTATCGATCATCAGCAACATGGCGTTATGAACCTCTTGAATTCACTGACTTTAAGACAGCCTTCGAATGATTTACCCGCAGCGTCCTGCGCTTTGTCAGTCGCAGGGATCGCGCAGCAAAGCGGTGGGTATTACGGGTAAAGAAGGCAAAGCGGTAAAGATCCGGCCGGGCCGGCAGAAGGATTCAGGCGCGCCAACGCCAACGGGCGTGTGCCTTGATGACTTGATCCAGAAGTTTGCTGACGATCAACACGGGGAAGGTCTCATTTATACGTCTTGGCACAGTAACTTAGCTGGGCAGGGCGTGCAATATGGCGCGATACACGCGCGTGAAACAATCGGCAAGTTCGCGCCGAACGGCAACTGGCTCTATATTTTCTGGCACCGTCGTTTCGTTCACTAAAACAATAATCAAACGGACTTGCTCATGCTCAAACAGACGTTGTATGTACCGCTTGCCGGCTGCTTGCTCGCCATGGCCTGCGCCCAGGCGATCGCGGCGCCCAATCCCTATTCGAACTTCATTGTCTTCGGCGACAGCCTCAACGATGCCGGGCAGTTTACCGATACGGGTGGCCCTCCAGGGTCGACGTTGCGTTTCACCAACCGGACCGGGCCTGTTTACCAGGATGGCAGCGGCGAAGTCTATTCCGCCAACTCGACACAACTGCTGGGCGGGCGACTCGGGTTTTCAGCGGACGAGACTGCCGCGTCGACCTCGGCAGCGCGTGCCGGCCAAGGCCTGCCGGACGGCAACAACTGGGCGGTTGGCGGCTATCGCACCGACCAGATCCTCACCTCGATCACCACCGTGTCCGCCACGGGTGAACGTACCCGTGCGGGTTATCTGCCGACAAACAATTTCAGTGCCGACCCGAACGCGCTGTATTACCTCTCCGGGGGCGGTAACGACTTTCTTCAGGGCCGTGTGCAAAGTGGCGCCCAGGCAAATGCTGCTGCGGACCGCCTGGCAGACAGCGTCCAGGTCCTGCAAACCGCCGGCGCCCGTTACATCATGGTCTGGCTGCTGCCCGACCTGGGCCTGACACCTGCCATCAATGGCAGGCCCCTGCAAAATGCCACCTCACAACTGAGCAGCGCGTTCAATCGGCAGTTGGTGACCCGTCTCGCAGGGATCGAAGCCGAAATCATCCCGCTGAATATTCCTTTGCTGTTGCAGGAAACCTTCGCCGACCCGGCGCGATTCGGCTTAGGCATCGGCCAGAATCTGACCGCGACGTGCTTCAGCGGTAACGGCTGCACCGAGAACGCCACCTATGGCATCAACAGTGCCACCCCGGACCCGACCAAGCTGATCTATAACGATGGCGTTCACCCGACCGAAACCGGGCAAAAGCTGATTTCCGACTACGCCTATTCCCTGTTGGCGGCGCCTTGGGAGCTGACGCTGTTGCCGGAAATGGCCCACGCCACTTTACGCGCGCATCAGGATGAATTGCGCAGCCACTGGCAATCGGACTGGGAGAACTGGCAGGCAGTCGGCCAATGGCGCGCGATTGTCGCCGGCGGCGGTCAGCACCTCGATGTCGATAGCCAAAGCAGCGGCGCCAGCGCCGATGGCAGCGGCTACAACCTGAATATCGGCGGCAGCTATCGTCTCAATGAGGCTTGGCGTGTCGGTGTGGCGGCAGGCTTCTATCGTCAGAATCTGGAGGCCGGCAGTAACGATTCGGACTACAAACTCAACAGCTACCTGGCCACCCTCTTTGCCCAGTTCCAGCAGAACCGCTTTTGGGCTGATGTCGCATTGACCGGCGGCAAGCTGGACTACGACAACCTCAAACGCAAATTCGACCTGGGTGCCAGCGAAGGAGCGGAAAAAGGTGATACCGATGGCTATCTCTGGGCCTTCAGCACACGGGTTGGCTACGACATTGCGCAACCGGGCAGCGAGTGGCACCTGTCGCCGTTCATCAGTGCCGATTACGCGAAGGTGGAAGTCGATGGTTACTCGGAAAACGACAACCGTTCCACGGCATTGACTTTTGATGATCAGAAACGCGATTCAAAACGTCTGGGGGTCGGGCTCCAGGGTAAATTCCAAATCACCCCGCAGACTCAAGTGTTTGGCGAATATGCCTACGAGCGTGAGTATGAAGATGACGTGCAGAAGGTGAATATTGCCCTCAACAGTCTGCCATCCCTCGACTTCAAGCTTGATGGGTATACGCCGCAAAGCCACTTGAATCGCGTGAGCCTGGGGGTCAGCCACAAGTTGACGGCCGATCTGGCGCTGCGTGGCGGTTATACGATGCGCAAGGATGATGACTTTACCCAGCAAGGGGTAACGGTTGGGGTTGTATTGGACTTCTGATTCCGCAAACCACAAGCACAAAAAAAACGCGGCGCCCTTACAGGTGCCGCGTTTTTATAGACGGGCGAGATCCTTGTGGGAGCGGGCTTGCTCGCGAAGGCGGCGTTTCATTCAACATTTAAGGTGAATGACACACTGCTTTCGCGAGCAAGCTTGCTCCTACAGGTTTTGCGTGACCTCAGCTTTCCGGGGTTTGTTCGGCCAGGGCGACGGCGCGGAACATGGCGCGGCGCTTGTTCAGGGTTTCTTCCCATTCCAGCGCGGGCACCGAGTCGGCGACGATGCCGCCACCGGCCTGCACGTGCAGTTCGCCGTTCTTGATCACTGCGGTGCGGATCGCGATGGCGGTGTCCATGTTGCCGTTCCAGGCGAAGTAACCGACCGCGCCGCCATAGACGCCACGCTTGACCGGTTCCAGTTCGTCGATGATTTCCATCGCGCGGATCTTCGGTGCGCCGGACAAGGTGCCCGCCGGCAGGATCGCCCGCAGTGCGTCCATCGCCGTCAGCCCGGCTTTCAATTGGCCGGTCACGTTGGAGACGATGTGCATCACGTTGGAATAACGCTCAATGACCATCTTCTCGGTGAGTTTCACCGAACCGATTTCCGAAACACGACCCGTGTCGTTACGACCCAGGTCAATCAGCATCAAGTGCTCGGCGATTTCCTTGTCGTCGGACAGCAGGTCTTTTTCCAGCGCCAGGTCAGCTTCTTCGTTGGCCCCGCGCGGGCGAGTGCCGGCAATCGGGCGCACGGTGATCAGGTTGTCTTCGACCCGCACCAGCACTTCCGGCGAACTGCCGACGACATGGAAGTCGCCGAAGTTGAAGAAGTACATGTAAGGCGTCGGGTTGAAGCAGCGTAGCGCCCGGTACAGATCGATCGGTGCCGCCTTGAAGTCGATCGACATGCGCTGGGACGGCACGACCTGCATGCAGTCACCGGCCAGGATGTATTCCTTGATGGTGTCGACGGCTTTTTCGTAATCGCCCTGGGTGAAACTGGAGCGGAACACCGGATCGGCAGATTGCTGCTTGCTGAAATCCAGGCCACGGCGCGGGGTGATCGGCTGGCGGAGTTTCTCCAGCAGCTCTTCCAACCGTGCCTGACCTTGCTCGAACGCATCGGCCTGCGAGGGATCGGCCAGGACAATCGCGTGCATCTTGCCGGCGAGGTTGTCGAACACCACCACCGCGTCGGAAACCATCAGCAGAATGTCCGGCACGCCCAGCGGGTCGGGATTCGGGCACTTGCCCAGGCGTTTTTCCACATAACGCACGCAGTCGTAACCGAAGTAACCCACCAGACCACCGTTGAAACGCGGCAGGCCCGGGATAGTCGGCACGTTGTAGCGGGCTTTGAATGCTTCGACGAAGGCCAGTGGATCTTCGGCTTCATGGCTTTCGATCTCGATGCCGTCGTGAGTCACGCTCACCTGGTGATCATGCACGCGCAACACGGTGCGGCACGGCAGGCCGATGATCGAGTAACGGCCCCATTTCTCCCCGCCCTGCACCGATTCCAGCAGGTAGGAATTGGGCTCGTCGGCCAGTTTCAGGTAGATCGACAGCGGCGTGTCGAAGTCGGCCAGGGTTTCACAGGCAAGCGGGATGCGGTTGTAGCCGGCAGCGGCCAAACGCAGGAATTCTTCGCGGATCATGGGGTAGCCTCGTGGCTTGAGGGTCTATCAGTCAGTTATGCAAACGCGCCGGTACGCCGGCCAGGAACAAGTCAGGCGCGCCAACGCCAACGGGCCAGGGCCTTAATGACTTTCATCCAGAGTTTGCGAGTGACCACCACGATGGCGTTTCCAGAAGGGGGTTGAACAGCGTCGGCCAACGTTATCTCAGCGGCCGGATCCAGGCAACCGCGAATTAGCTTGCGCAGATCGTCGATTACCAGCGCCGGCGATTCTTCGGCAATCGGTCGACCGTGGTTATAGCCGTAGCTGAGCGCCACGCACTTGACTCCCGCCGCTTTCGCCGCCAGCACATCGCTGCGCGAGTCGCCGACGAACAACGATTGCGAGGCCGGAATGTTGGCCATTTTCATCACGAAAAACAGCGCGGCCGGGTCTGGTTTCTTCTGTGGCAGGGTATCGCCACCGATGATCCATTTGAAGTAACGGCCGATCTTCATCTGATCCAGCAGCGGCGCGACGAAGCGCTCCGGCTTGTTGGTGATCAGCGCCATCTCGACGCCCTGCTTGTGCAGCCATTTCAGGGTGTCGCGCACACCGGGATAGACCACGGTCAGTTCGTGTCCATCCTCGTAAAAGCCGTTGAACAGTTCGAGAGCATGTTCGGCCTCGACCTCATCGACATCCTTGGCGTCGATATGGTTGGCCAGCGCCCGGCGCACCAGCATCTGCACGCCGTTCCCAACCCAATCGCGCACCGACTCGATGCCGGCAGGCTTGCGGCCGAGTTTGAGCAGCATGTTATCCACAGCCGCCGCGAGGTCTGGGACCGAATCGACCAGAGTGCCATCCAGATCGAACATCACCAGCCGCGGCAGACGCCCCGGGAACAGCTGCTCAAAGCCACTCATGGACGAGCCAACGCCAGTTCGGAACGCATCTTTTCAATCACCTCTTGGTAGTTCGGTGCATTGAAGATCGCCGAGCCGGCGACAAAGGTGTCGGCGCCAGCGGCAGCGATTTCGCGAATGTTGTTCACGTTGACGCCGCCGTCGATTTCCAGGCGAATGTCACGGCCGGAAGCATCGATCAGCGCCCGCGCTTCGCGCAGCTTGTCGAGGGTGCCGGGGATGAACTTCTGCCCACCGAAGCCCGGGTTGACGCTCATCAGCAGGATCATGTCGACCTTGTCCATCACGTACTTGAGCACGTCCAGCGGGGTCGCCGGGTTGAACACCAGGCCCGACTTGCAGCCGCCTTCGCGGATCAGTTGCAGGGAACGGTCGACGTGTTGCGTGGCTTCCGGGTGGAAGGTGATGTAGGTCGCGCCGGCTTCGATGAAGTCACCGACGATGCGGTCGACCGGGCTGACCATCAGGTGTGCGTCGATCGGCGCGGTCACGCCGTACTTGCGCAGCGCAGCGCAGACCATCGGGCCGATGGTCAGGTTCGGCACGTAGTGGTTGTCCATGACATCGAAGTGCACGAAGTCGGCACCGGCGGCCAGGACGTTGTCCACTTCTTCACCCAGGCGGGCGAAGTCGGCGGAGAGAATCGACGGAGCAATGACGAAGGGCTGCATGACGCACCTTTTTTGAGCAGAATCACGATGGCGCGCATTGTATACCGCATGCTTTGGCGCGCGCACCGTGACTGCGATGATCAGTAGGCCGCTCGGTAGATCTTCTCGATATCAACGGCGCTCAGTTTGCGCGGATTGTTGCGCATCAGGCGCTCGATCCCCGCCGCTTCCACGGCCATGGCGGGGATGGCGTCTTCTGGAACGCCGAAGCTGCGCAGGCCCGGCGGGATTTCCACCGCTGCGCACAACTCGGTCATCGCCTCCACCGCCTTATCGGCCGCTTGATTGGCGCTCAGATGAGCGGTCTTCACGCCCATTGCCTCGGCAATATCCTGCATGCGCTCGACGCAGGCCATTTTGTTCCAGGTCATGACATAAGGCAGCAGCAAGGCGTTGCTGACGCCGTGGGCAATGTTGAAGCGCCCACCCAGCGGATAGGCCAGCGCGTGCACCGCGCCCACCCCGGCATTGCCGAACGCCATGCCGGCCATCAGACTGGCGGTGGCCATGTCCTCGCGGGCCTGCAGGTTGGATGGATTGGCGTAGGCCTTGGGCAACGCCTTGGCGATCAGCTTGATGGCGCCGATGGCCAGGGCATCGGTAATTGGCGAGGCATTCAACGACAGGTAGGACTCGATGGCATGCACCAGCGCATCGACACCACTGGCGGCCGTGACGCTGCGCGGACAGGTCAGGGTCATTTGCGGGCTGACCAGTGCGACGTCGGGTAATAGATAGTCGCTGACGATGCCTTTCTTCAGCTGCGCGACCTTGTCGGAGAGGATCGCCACGTTGGTAACTTCCGAGCCGGTGCCGGCGGTGGTCGGGATGGCGATCAGCGGCGGGCCTTTGCGCGGTACCTGATCGATGCCGAACAAATCCTCCAGCGCCCCGTGGTAACCGGCATACGCCGCGACGCTCTTGGCGATGTCGATGGCACTGCCACCGCCCAGGCCGATCAGCCCGTCATGCCCGCCTTCGCGGTAAACCCGCATGCAGTCTTCGACGATGGCGATTTCCGGGTCAGGCAGCACACGGTCGAAAATCTCGTAGGTCCGATCCCCCAGCTGCGCCAGCGCCAGCTCTACCGTGCCGGACTTGACCAGTGCCGCGTCGGTGACGATCAGCGGGTTGTCGATGTCCAGCCGCGTCAGCTCGGCGGCCAGTTGCTCGATGGCACCTGCGCCGGTGATCAGTTTGTGAGCGATTTTGAAAGAGGAAAGACTCATGTGCGCAGCCTCTTATAGACAGGGGAGCTGGGCACAATAGTAGCTGGGGATTGGGGTTTGTCTGCTATTCAGGTCATGAATGACCCGCGATCCCCAAAACCCCACAAAACCCTGTAGGAGCTGTCGAGAGAAACGAGGCTGCGATCTTTTGACTTTGCTTTTTAAAAACAAGATCAAAAGATCGCAGCCTCGTTTCTCTCGACAGCTCCTACAGAGGCTTTGTCAGACCTGGGCGGTGCGCAGTTTTTCGCTGCGCCCGCGCAGCCATTCCAGGGTGAGCAGCAGAATCACCGAGAAGGCGATCAGCAGCGTCGCGGCGGCAGCGATGGTCGGGCTGAGGTTTTCGCGGATGCCGCTGAACATCTGCCGTGGCAAGGTCGCTTGTTCCGGACCGGCGAGGAACAGGGTCACGACCACTTCATCGAACGAGGTCGCGAACGCAAACAGCGCACCGGAAATCACCCCGGGCGCGATCAGCGGCAAGGTCACCCGACGGAACGCCGTCAGCGGCGAAGCGCCGAGGCTGGCAGCGGCGCGCACCAGGTTGTGGTTAAACCCCTGCAACGTCGCCGACACCGTGATGATCACAAACGGCACACCCAGCACCGCATGCACCACGATCAGTGAGAAGAAGCTGTTGCCCAGTCCCAGCGGCGCGAAGAACAGATAACTGGCCACACCGATAATCACCACCGGCACCACCATCGGCGAAATCACCAGCGCCATCACCAGCGGCTTGCCCGGGAAGTCGCCACGGGTCAGGCCAATCGCCGCCAGCGTGCCGAAGATCATCGCCAGCACCGTGGCCGCCGGGGCAACGATGATGCTGTTCTTCAACGAGCGCATCCATTCGGCGGAGGCGAAGAAGTCCTGATACCAGTGCAGCGAGAAGCCTTGCAGCGGGTACACCAGGAAACTCCCGGAGTTGAACGACAGCGGAATGATCACCAGCACCGGCAGAATCAGGAACAACAGCACCAACCCGCAGAGAATCCGCAAGCTGTAGAACCACACCCGTTCAATGGGCGACATATAAGGACTCAGCATTTCGTTTTCCCCTTAGCTCAGGCGCAGGCGACTGGCGCCCACCAGCCAGCTGTAAATCAGATAAAGCACCACGGTTGCCAGCAGCAGCAATCCACCGAGCGCGGTCGCCATGCCCCAGTTGATGCTGGTGTTGGTGTAGAAGGCGACGAAGTAACTGACCATCTGATCGTTCGGGCTACCCAGCAACGCCGGGGTGATGTAGTAGCCAATCGCGAGGATGAACACCAACAGGCACCCGGCGCCGACGCCGGCATAGGTCTGCGGGAAGTACACCCGCCAGAAACTGGCGAACGGGTGGCAGCCGAGGGAAATCGCGGCGCGCATGTAAGTCGGCGAGATGCCTTTCATCACGCTGTAGATCGGCAGGATCATGAACGGCAGCAGGATGTGCACCATCGAGATGTAAACCCCGGTGCGGTTGAACACCAGCTCCAGCGGCTTATCGATGATGCCCATGGCCATCAGGCCGCTGTTGATCAAGCCACCCGATTGCAGCAACACGATCCACGCCGCGACTCGCACCAGGATCGAGGTCCAGAACGGCAGCAGCACCAGAATCATCAGCAGGTTGCTTTGCCGCGACGGCAGGTTCGCCAGCAGGTAGGCCAACGGATACGCCAGCACCAGGCAGATGGCGGTGATGATCAGGCCCATCCAGAAGGTGCGGGCGAAGATGTCGAGGTAGATCGCCTGGTCCGGAGTGGCCGGGGCCACTTCGCCGAGGTCGTCGATACGGTGATCGACCGCCGCCAGCAGGTAGTACGGGGTAATGCTGCTGGTGTTACGGCGCACGGCTTGCCAGTAGGCCGGGTCGCCCCAACGCTCGTCGAGTCCTTCCAGCGCTTCTTTATAAGAGGCCGGTTCAGTGGCGAACGGCAAGGCGCGGGCGGTTTTGGTCAGCAGGCTGCGGTAGCCGGCCAATTCCATGTTCAAGCGCTTGGACAGGTCGCCCAATGTCTGATTCTTGCGGGCTTCAGCGAGGTCTTCGCTGGCCGCCTTGTAAACCGGTTCAGCGGGCAGGCCTCGGCCGTCCCAACCGGCGATGGCCGCCACGGTGCGCGGCATGCCGCCGACCACTTCCGGGTTACCCACGCTTTTGTAGAGCAGCGCCACGATCGGCACCAGGAACACCAGCAACAGAAACAGCACCAAGGGCGCGATCAAGGCTTGTGCTTTCCAGCGGTTGATCCGCTCGGCGTGCTTGAGCCGCTGCTTCAAGGTGGGGTCAGTGCCCGCGTTCAGGGGAATGGCGGTGGCCATGGCGTACTCCGGAAATCTTTGATCGTTACAGAGGCAGGCAGGCCACCTCTGTTCTTGTTAGCGATACATCCCCCTGTAGGAGCGAGGCTTGCCCGCGAAGACGTCAGCACATTCAACATCGATGTTGACTGACACGCCGCCTTCGCGGGCAAGCCTCGCTCCTACAGGGGTGGGTAAGCCCTCGGGTGGGCTTACTTCGCGGCCCAGGAATTGAAGCGCTGTTCCAGTTGCTCGCCGTTGTCAGCCCAGAAGCTGACGTCGATCTGCACCTGGTTGGCGATGTTTTCCGGGGTGGTCGGCATGTCTTTCAGGACATCCTTGGCCAGCAACGGTACGGCCTGGGTATTGGCCGGCCCGTAGGCAATGTTTTCCGAGTAAGTCTTCTGCTGCTGTGGCTGTACCGAGAAGGCGATGAATTTCTTCGCCGCTTCTGCGCGCTTGGCGTCCAGACCTTTTGGAATGGCCCATGCGTCGAAGTCGTAGATGCCGCCGTTCCACACGACTTTCAGGTTGCTTTCTTTCTGCACGGCAGCGATCCGGCCGTTGTAGGCCGAGCTCATGACCACGTCACCGGAAGCGAGGTATTGTGGCGGTTGTGCGCCGGCTTCCCACCACTGGATACTTGGTTTCAGCTCATCGAGTTTCTTGAACGCGCGGTCCTGGCCATCCTTGCCGGCCAGTACTTTGTAGACGTCTTTTGGCGCAACGCCGTCAGCCATCAGCGCGAATTCCAGGGTGTACTTGGCGCCTTTGCGCAGGCCGCGTTTGCCCGGGAATTTCTTGGTGTCCCAGAAATCCACCCAACTGGTTGGCGCGGAGGCCAGCTTGTCGGCGTTGTAGGCCAGCACGGTCGACCACACGAAGAAGCCTACGCCGCAAGGCTGGATAGCGCCTTTGACATAGTCTTCGGACTTGCCGAACAGCTTCGGATCAAGTTGCTCGAACATGTCTTCGTCGCAACCACGGGACAGTTCTGGCGATTCAACTTCTACCAGGTCCCAGGACACGCTCTTGGTGTCGACCATGGCTTTGACCTTGGCCATCTCGCCGTTGTACTCGCCCGCCACGATCTTGCCGTTGCCTGCCGCTTCCCACGGTGCATAGAAGGCTTTGACCTGCGCAGCCTTGTTCGCTCCGCCAAAGGACACCACGGTCAGGTCCGGGCCCGCCGCCATCGCGTGCGCCGCGCCGATCATGCCCATGACCAAAGCGGTGAATTTCAGGGATCTCAACATTTATTGTTCTCTCCACGTGCAGGGTTGGGTGTTGTTGAAGCAGGGGGCGATCAATGCGCCTCTAGAAGTGGGTCGAGCGCGCGAACGTGCTCGACCTGCCAGCCAAGCGGTACCACGTCACCCACAGCCAGCGCGGGATCGAGCTCGGCAATCGGTTGTTTCACAAAGAAGTCGGTCTTGCCGCAGACTTCCAGGCGAACCCGGACGTGGTCGCCCAGATAGATGAATTCCGCCACCCTCCCTGAGAAGCGGTTGACGCAGGACTCGCTGGAACCATTAAGGCTCACGCGTTCCGGGCGAATCGACAGCGTGACGGGTTCGCCGGTCTTGCCGACGTTGACGGCCAGGGCTTCAACTTTCTCCCCGCGGCCCAGTTCCACAATGCAGCGGTCGCCGGTCTGGCTGTGCAAGCGGCCATTGAGGCGGTTGTTCTCGCCGATGAAGTTGGCGACGAAGGTGTTTTTCGGTTCTTCGTAGAGGGTGCGCGGCGCGGCGATCTGCTGGATCTCGCCCTGATGGAACACTGCCACACGGTCGGACATGGTCAGGGCTTCGCCCTGGTCGTGGGTCACGTAGACCACGGTCACGCCGAGACGCTGGTGCAGGTGCTTGATTTCCATCTGCATGTGTTCGCGCAGTTGCTTGTCGAGTGCACCGAGGGGTTCGTCCATAAGCACCAGTTGCGGTTCGAACACCAGCGCCCGGGCCAACGCCACACGCTGTTGCTGACCGCCGGACAGTTGGGCCGGATAGCGCTGGGCGAAGGTGTCGAGTTGCACCATGCTCAGGACACGCTTGACCCGGTCACTGACGTCGCTCTTGTTCAAGCCGCGCACGGTCAACGGGAACGCGAGGTTCTCGGCAACCGTCATGTGCGGGAACAATGCGTAGTTCTGGAACACCATGCCGATGTCACGCTTATGCGGCGGCACGTTGTTGATGGAACGCCCGGCCAGCTGGATTTCGCCTGCGGTCGGTGTTTCGAAACCGGCGAGCATCATCAGGCTGGTGGTCTTGCCGGAGCCGGACGGCCCGAGCAGGGTGAGGAATTCGCCTTTGCGAATTTCCAGGTTGAGGTCTTTGACGATCAGGTTCTCGCCGTCGTAGCTTTTCTGCACTCCACGAAAGCTGACCAGAATGTCACTGGCCCCTGCGTTTGAATCGACCTGGCTCATACCCACACCTTTGTTATTGATGACTGCTGTGGACTAAGCCTAGTGGACGCTGCCGACCACGCAAATCGGGGCGCAGGAGAGATTGTCCTCAGCAGAGTGGAAGGTTGGGGGTAGGGATTGCCCTACAAGGATGGCGGGGATGGGTAGGCGCAGCGACGGTTTGAAGCTGTAAGCCGCAGGAACGGGCTCAAACAGTATTGCAGGCATGTCGCAAATGGATATGCCGACGAGATTCCTGTAGGAGCGAGGCTTGCCCGCGAAAGCGTCGGCACATTCAACATCAACGTTGACTGGCACATCGCCTTCGCGGGCAAGCCTCGCTCCTACAGGGTTTGCGGTGGGCTTTAGAGGAGTTTGTGTTCCATCGCGTATTTCACCAGTTCCGCCAGGGAGGTGATGTTGAGTTTCTGCATCAGCCGCGCCTTGTGGGTGCTGATGGTTTTGCTGCTCAAGGCCAGTTGCTGGGCAATGTCGTTGACGTTGGCGCCCTGGGCCAGGCGCTCGAACACCGAGAATTCACGCTCCGACAGTAAGGAGTGCAACGGCCGTGAATCAGTCAGGCCGACTTCGAAGACCATACGGTCGGCCAGGTCCGGGTCGATGTAACGCCCACCCGCCGCGACTTTGCGGATCGCCGTCAGCAGCAATGCCGGATCGCTGTCCTTGGTCGCATAGCCCGCTGCGCCTACCTTCAACGCCCGCGCGGCCATCTGCGCTTCGTCGTGCATCGACAGCACCAGGATCGCCGGCGGATTGTTCAGCGCACGAATCCGTGGAATGGCCTCCAGGCCATTGACCCCCGGCATGGAGATATCCAGCAGCACCACTTCGCAGGGCACATGACGCAAGGTTTCGAGCAACTGCTCGCCATTGCTCGCTTCCCCCACCACCAACAGGTCCTTGGCCAGGCCGATCAGTTGCTTGATCCCTTCGCGGACGATGGTGTGGTCTTCAGCTACCAGTACACGGATCACGTTCTTCTCCAGATTCAAGATTTCGCGAGCAAGCCCGCTCCCACATTAAACCGCGATCAAATGTGGGAGCGGGCTTGCTCGCGAAGGCGTCAGCCCAGACAACACACATTCAGGCCCCGTCCAACGGCACTCGCACACTCAGGGTCGTGCCCTCCCCCGGTTCACTCTCAAGCGTCAACTGCCCACCCATGATCAACACCCGTTCGCGCATGCCGACCACCCCAAAGGATGTCGACCGACCGGTGGAAGCGACAAATCCTACGCCATCATCGCTGACGGTCAGACACAACTCATCGCCTTCCAGCGTCAATGTCAGCTCAACAGTATGCGCCTGGGCATGGCGCATGACATTGGTCAGCGCTTCCTGAAGGATCCGGAACAAGCCAATGGCCTTGGCATCACTCAGCACCGGCAAGTTGTCCGGCACCTGCACCAGACACGGAATCTGCGTGCGCGCCTCGAATCGGCGGGCCTGCCATTCAATCGCCGAGGCGATCCCGGCATCGAGAATCGGTGGTCGCAGCGCCGTGGCCACATCACGCACCAGTTGGAACAACTGGGCGATCAAGCGCTTCATGCTGTTCAAGCGCTCATTCAGGCCGGGGTCGAGTTGCGCGTAGGCCAGTTCGCACATGGACGTTTCCAGCTTGAGCACGGTCAACATCTGACCCAGCTCGTCGTGAACTTCCCGTGCTATCCGCGCTTTTTCCTCTTCCCGCACGCTTTCCAGGTGCGCCGACAATTCACGCAGTTGCTCCCGGGAACTCGCCAGCTCCAGCTCGATGCGCTTGCTCTCGCTGATGTCCCAGACGATCCCGTCCCAGACGTACGCGCCGTCTTCGAGTCGCCGGGTAATCGCCTTGATCTCGGCCCAACGCTGTTCGCCGGAACGGGTCAGAATCCGCCCTTGCCACGACCAGTCGCTGTCGGTATCCAGCGCATGGTCCTGTGTTCGGTGATAGCTGGCCTTGTCATCCGGGTGGACCAGGCTGCGCAGGCCTTTGTCGCGATGGGCGAGGGTCGCGGGCGAGTAACCCGACAGGCTTTCACTGCCTTCACTGATGTAGGCAAAGTCGATCTGCCCCGTCACCGGCGCCCGCTCCAGGCGAAAGACCAATCCGGGAACGTTGGCGGCGATCCCTTGCAGCCGCGCTTCGCTTTCCTGCAACGCGGCCAGGGCGCGACGGCGCTCGGTGACGTCGTTGAGGTAGACCACCAGGTATTCGCCATCGCGAAAACGCAGGAAGCTTAGCGACACATCTGCCGGCAGGATGCTGCCATCGGCCCGCACACAATTGGTTTCGAAACTTTGCGGGCCCTCTTCGCTGGCCCGCGCGCGTTTCCACAGGTTCAGCCAGCGGTCCATGTGCAAGCCGGGCTCGAAGTCGATCAGCGGCCGATCGATGATTCCGCCCGCCGGATAACCGAGCATGGTTTCGGCCGCACGGTTGGCGTAGCGCACATGGCTGTCCCAGTTGACCCAAAGAATGCCGACGGTGCTCTGGTCGATGGAAAACTGGGTCAGGCGCAAGGCTTCTTCGCTGGCGGTACGCAGGACAATGTCTTGCCGCGCCTCCAGTAATCGTTGCTCCAGACTGTGCTGTTGCCGACGCTGCCAAAACACGATGGCCAGGCTGCTCAGGGTCAATACCAGCAACAGCAGGCAGAGGTTTTGCCAGAAACCCGGGGATTCGGTCAGCCGCGGGTACTTGGGTTGCAACCATTGGTTGTGCAGTTGTTCCAGGTCTTTGGCGGGGATCGCCCGCAAGGCGTTTTCGACAATGCCGGCCAGCTCTGGCCAGTCCCGCCGGGTGGCGACGCGCAGCAGTTGCGGCAGGCCAATGTCGCCAACCACCAAAAGCTCGGAGAACTCCGGCTCGATGGACAGGCGCCCCAGTTGCGCCTCGTCGACCACGGCATAACTCGCCTGCTGACTGAGCAGCAACTGCAAGGCCTGGCGCTCGATCGGTACGCCTTGCAGGTTCAGGTGCGGGTAATTACTGCGCAGGTAATCGGCGGTGGCACTGGGCATGCGCACGGCGACGCGGGTCTGGCTGTCGAGTTTTTCCAGTTCAACCACGCCGGCGCTTTTCTGGTCGCTGACCACCAGTTGCGGCACCCGCATGTACGGATCGGAAAACTGCCACAGACGCAGGCCTCCAGGGGTTTGGGTCAGCCCCGGAGCGATGTCGATTTCACCTTCGCGCGCAGCGGCTTCCAGTTGGGCAAGGTCGGGGAAGTTGCGCCAGCTCAGCTCGACCTTGAGCGTCTTGGCCAGCCACTTCATCAGCTCGACGTTGACCCCGGACAGGCGCTGCAAACGGCGGTCGTATTGGGCAAAGGGCGCTTGCAACACCAGCCCGACCCGCAATTCGTCATGCTGCGCCAGCCATTGTTGCTGGCTCGCGGACAATTGCGCGACGTGCGCCGGTGGCACGGCGGCCGCCCAACCCATCAAGGGAAACCACAAACAGCCGATAACCCACAGGCAGCGAAAACGCATCATCGAAATCTCACACACTGACAAATACTGACCAACCCATTAGGCTGCCGGAATAACTTCTGGCCTGGAATATCCGATGCCCCCTGTCTACCGCCTGGCACTGCCAGCATTGTGCCTGTCGCTGATCCTGCCTTGCGCGTTTTCCGTCGAAGCAGCCGCCGAGGCGGCTGACCCGGCGCCTGCCACGGAAGAAAAACCCGTCGAGCGTCAGCCGCTGCTTGAGCGTAGCCAGGAAGAATCGACAGCACTTGAACGAAAAATCCCCGCTCAAGAACAGCAACAACTACAAGCTGGTGCCGACACGTTCCTGGCCTTGTGGAAACCGGCCAATACCGCCGAACCCAAAGGCGCGGTGATTATCATCCCTGGCGCCGGCGAAACCGTTGACTGGCCGCAAGCAATCGGGCCATTGCGTCGTAAATTGCCGGACGCCCAATGGAGCAGCCTGAGTATCACCTTGCCGGACCTGCAAAGCGATGCCATCGCGCCACGGGTCGTGGAAATGCCGCCAACGCTCAAAGCACCGGAAACCGGCAGCAAGGACTCGACCACGGCGGCCCCCATTGAACAAGCGGCCGGCGGTGAAGCGGAAGTGGCCGACAAGGCCATCGCTGAAACCACCGAGGAACAATCAAAGGCCGACGCCGAACGCATCTTTTCTCGCATTGATGCGGCCATTGCGTATGCCGAACAACAAAGCGCTCGCCGCATCGTCGTGTTGGGGCATGGCACCGGCGCTTACTGGGCCGCGCGATACTTGAGCGAGAAGCAGCCATCGCAAGTGGAGAAGTTCGTGATGGTCGCGGCGCAGACGCCCGCCGCCGCGAAACCCGAACTGGTTGAGCTGACGCCGACCTTGAAGTTGCCCACTGCAGACATCTTCTACATGGACAAGCCGCTGGATCGCAATTTGGCCCTTGAGCGTTTGCAGGCCAGCAAGCGGTTGAAGGTTTCGGCATACAACCAAGTGTCGCTCAAGGCGTTGCCTGATACCAAAGCGGAGCAGGAACAGCTGGTTCGTCGGGTGCGCGGCTGGTTAAATCCTCAGCCTGCGGCGGACTGACAGACCGCGTCGCTCCATTCGCGAGCAAGCCCGCTCCCACATTAGATCTTCAGTGGACACAGATTTTGTCTACGGCCGAAATCAAATGTGGGAGCGGGCTTGCTCGCGAAGGCGGCCGCACAGGCACAACAACCCTGCCCTGCTAACGAAAATCCCGCCGCTGACGAATCAACGTATACGCATTGTGCAACTCGCGAGTTTTGTCAGTCGCCTCTCGAACCTGCAACGCCGTCGCGCCGCTGCCGGCAATCTTGTCCGGGTGATGCCGACTGAGCAGGCGCCGATAAGCCCGTTTGATCTGCGCCGGCTCACTGGTGGCGGACACGCCCAAAAGCCGCAAGGCGTCCTGATAGGTTGCAACACTGTTACCCAACCCGCGTTTATGTGGTTCATAGTCGGTGGCCAGGGCCTGCACCTGTTGCGGTGTACAGCCCAGCCATTTACCCCACTGCGCAATCAACTCGCGCTCACGGCCACCGGCACGCCCATCGGCCCAGACCATCCGCCAACAGGCGCGTAAAACGCCTTCGGCCGCATAAGGCTGAGTACTCAAGCGCCGCAGGTAACCGCGCAGCCGGTCATGACCCGACTTGCCGCGATTGAACGCGGCAATCGCCCGGCGCTGGGCCGACTCGGTCATTTCCAGCGAACGCATCTCCTGGCGGGCCTGCTGGATGTGGCCATCCACTACTCGTCCATCGCACTTGGCCAACCGGCCCAGCAACACGAACAGCAATTCGTCGTTGCGCAACACCGGACGACCGCCGAGTTTTTCGCGCAAGTGCGCCCAACTCTGCAGGTTCAAACGCCTATCCAGCGCTTGTCCCAGCAACGCGCCAAGCATGGCCCCCGGAATGCTGGCTATGGCAAAGCCCGCTCCGGCTCCAATCAGAGTCCCTGGCCACAGCATGTCAGCGTCTCGCTTCTATCAGGGTTTCAACTTCAGCCAGGCGCTCGTGAGTGCCGACATCCACCCAATGCCCGTTCAAATGTTCGCCCGTCACTTGTCCTTGCGCCATCGCTGTGCGCAGCAACGGCGCCAGTTTGAATGCCCCGGCAGCGCAACCGTCGAACAGTTGCGGGTGCAGCACCGCGATACCGCTGTAGGTCAAGTTTGCACCGCCCGGCTGACCGTCGCGCACCTGCCCGTCGATCAGGCCGAAATCCCCCGTCGGGTGATGCGCCGGGTTATCCGCCAGCACCAGATGGGCCAGACCGGCGATGGGCTGATGCAACACGCTGAAGTCGTAGTCGGTCCAGATGTCACCGTTGACCACCACAAAGGCCTCCTCGCCCAGCAACGGCAACGCGCGAAAAATCCCGCCGCCGGTTTCCAGCGGCTCACCTTCCGGCGAGTACTGAATGCTCACGCCGTAACGCGCGCCATCGCCCAGATAGTCTTCAACCTGCTGGCCGAGCCAGGCATGGTTGATCACGATCTCGGTAAAACCGGCCGCGGCCAGCGCACGCAGGTGATACTCGATCAGCGGCACCCCGCCTGCGCGAACCAGCGGTTTTGGCGTGGTCAGGGTCAGCGGGCGCATGCGCTCGCCTTTGCCGGCCGCCAGAATCATTGCCTTCATGCATTCGCTCCGGCACGCAGACTCAGCAGCAACACATCCAGCTCGGCCAGTTCAGGACGGCGGGCGATCACTGCCTCTATATAGGCAAAGAAGCGCGGCACATCGGCCAGGTAACGCGGCTTGCCGTCGCGGTGGCAGATGCGGGCGAAAATGCCGATGACTTTCAGGTGACGCTGCACTCCCATCAGGTCGCTGGCGCGCAGGAAGTCTTCGAAGTCCGGCTGAACCGGAATGCCCAGGGCGCCGGCTTGCTGCCAGTAATTTTCCAGCCATCCGTAGACACGCTCTTCAGGCCAACTGAGGAACGCATCCTTGAACAGGCAGGTGACGTCGTAGGTCACAGGACCGTAGACCGCGTCCTGGAAATCCAGCACCCCCGGATTGGGCTCGCTCAGCATCAGGTTGCGCGGCATGTAGTCGCGATGCACCAGCACTTTTGGCTGCGCCAGGGCACTGTCGATCAACAGATCAGTGACGTTCTGCCAGAGCATTTGCTGCGCCGAGTCGAACTCGATGCCCAACTCGCGCTTCACGTACCACTCGGGGAACAATTCCAGCTCGCGCCGCAGCAATGCCACGTCATAACTTGGCAGCGGTGCGACCATCGGCAACTGCTGAAAAGCCAGCAGTGCTTGCAGGGCATCCTTGAACAAATCGTCGGCGTTTTCGCTGTCGATTACGTCCAGATAAGTCTGGTTGCCCAGGTCATTGAGCAAAAGAAAACCACGCTCGAGGTCCTCGGCATAAATTTTCGGCACATTTATTCCGGATTTCGCCAGCAAAAAAGCGATATCCACGAAGGGTTTGCAGTTTTCCTGGGGCGGCGGTGCGTCCATTACGACGAAGCTCCTGCCCTCGCCTTCCCAGCGGAAATAGCGCCGAAAACTCGCGTCGCTACTGGCCGCGATCAACGTGGCCGGGGGTACGACGCCCCAGCCTTGTTCTGCAAAGAGGATCGCCAACTGCTCATCGAGCCAAACTTTCAGGTGTTGCAAACGTACATCTTGGTCAGGCATTGCAAGGGTCTCCGACGGCGCTAGCCGTCAAGCGGGTCATGCTTTATTATCCAGCATCTTTTTCAGACCATCGAGAGGCGTGCGGCCCACACCGCGGGCAGATGGCACGCAGGAAGCCCGGACTAATAAGATGGCATTGAAATCCCCCGCGTTTCGTAAAAAATTTCCGTTGTTGGTTACCGGCAGTCTGCTGGCCCTGCAACCTCTAGCCACTTCATTCGTGGTCGCCGCGGAACAGTATGACTGCTCAGTCTCTGCTTCGGGTGCCTGGGACTGTGCGCCAAAATCTCCAGCAGCTGCGCTGCCACCCCGCCCCGTCCATGACGGCAGCGCGGTCAGCGCGGGCGGCGAGCCTGCGACCGAGAGCGGCACCAGCGAAGACACCGGCGCCAAACCCGTCCTCGTTACCGAGGCCAAGGGCCGCGGCCTGAAGTCGCGTAGTGCAGACTACAGCCACCTCGACTGGGTTCCGCGCGAGAACCTCACTGCAGCGCAATTGGCCGAAACCGGTCCTTATTGCTCTGGTTCCTATATCGAACCGATTCGTCCTGGCATGAACGACAAGACGAATAAAAGTGACGCTCCGACCTTCCTCGGTGCCAAGGCCTCCCGCTACAAGCAGGATGAGCAGATCGCTACCCTGGCCGGTGACGTGGTCATGCGTCAGGGCAGCATGCAGGTCGAAGCCGACGAAGCGAACCTCTACCAGGCCGAGAGCCGTGGCGAACTGAGCGGCAACGTGCGTGTTCGCGACAACGGCGCGCTGATCGTGGGCGACCACGCCGACGTGCAACTCGACACCGGTGAAGCCAAGATCGACAACGCCGAATACGTGATGCACAAATCGCGCGTGCGCGGCAGTGCGCTGTACGCAAAACGTGCCGAGAACGCGATCATCCGCCTCAAGGATGGTACGTACACCACGTGCGAGCCGAACAGCAACGCCTGGCAGCTCAAGGGCAACAACATCACGTTGAACCCGGCCACCGGTTTCGGTACCGCGACCAACGTGACACTGCGGGTCAAGGACATTCCTGTCCTGTACACGCCGTACATCTACTTCCCGATCGACGACCGTCGCCAGTCGGGCTTCCTGCCGCCGACCATCGGCACCGGCAGCGATACCGGCTTCATGCTGGTTACCCCGTATTACTTCAACCTGGCACCGAACTACGATGCCACGTTGTACCCGCGCTACATGGGCAAACGCGGCCTGTTGATGGAAGGCGAGTTCCGCTATCTGACGCCGTCCAGCGAAGGCCAGTTCGGCGCCGCGTACCTCAACGACGAAGATAACGAGCGCAGCAAGCAGAGCGACTACGACAAAACCCGCTACATGTACAACTGGCAGCACAAGGGTGGCCTGGATTCGCGGGTATTCACTCAGGTCGACTACACCAACATCAGCGATCCGTATTACTTCCAGGATCTGCAAACCGATCAGATTGGTGTGAAGAGTGCTGACTATGTGAACCAGCAGGGTTCGGTCAGCTATCGCGGCGACGATTACACCGCGCGGATCAACGCCCAGGCCTATCAGCTGGCGACCGTATCGAACATCACGCCGTATGATCGTTTGCCGCAGATCACTTTCGACGGTGCGCTGCCATACCATCCGGGTGGCCTGGATTTCAAATACAACACTGAAATCGTGCGGTTTGACCGGGATCTGCAAAACGGCAACTACACCGACGAAGACGGCAACGTATCTCCACGGCTCGACACCAACGTTCAAGGCCTGGCACGCGCCAATGGCGACCGTCTCAACCTGGCGCCCGTCGTAAGCCTGCCGCTGAACTGGACTTATGGTTTCCTTAAGCCATCGCTCAAGTACCAGTACACGCAGTATCAACTGGACCTGGACAGCATCGGCAAGAGCCAGGTTGCAGCGCAGACCGCGGAACAGGACAAGCTCAACGGCACATTCGGCACCAATCAGAGCCGTGGCGTCCCGATCGCAAGCATCGACAGCGGCCTGTACTTCGATCGCAACACCACCTGGTTCGGCAAGAACTATCGCCAGACCCTGGAACCGCGTCTGTTCTACCTCTATGTTCCTGAGAAAGATCAGGAAGACATTCCGGTGTTCGACACGGGCGAGTACACCTTCAACTACGCGTCGCTGTTCCGTGACAACCGTTTCTCCGGCTCCGACCGTGTCGGCGACGAGAACAAACTGTCCCTGGGCGTGACCAACCGCTGGATCGAAGACAACGGCTTCGAACGTCAACGCATCAGCGTCGGCCAGGCCTTGTACTTCAAGGACCGTGAAGTCCAGTTGCCGGGTATCGATGCCAAAACCCGCGACGATGCGCATGCCAATGTTTCGCCTTATGCACTGGAATACGAATACCGCTGGAACCGCGATTGGCGCACCACTGCCGATTACAACTGGGACCCGGACAGCCGCAGCCCTCGCTCGGGCAGCGCAATGTTCCACTACCAGCCTGAAGACAACCCGAACAAGGTCATCAACGCCGGCTATCGCTATCGCAATGACCAGATCCGTTACGACCAGACCACGGGTAAATGGCAAGTGGGTGGTGGTGACTACGGCACCCCGGGCACGCCTGGCTACGTGAAGGATTACTACAAAATCGAACAGCACGACTTCTCGGTGATCTGGCCGATCGTGCCGCAATGGAACGCCATCAGCCGCTGGCAGTATGACTACAACCGCAACCGTACCCTGGAAGCCTTCGGTGGTTTCGAGTACGACAACTGCTGCTGGAAACTGCGCCTGATCAACCGTTACTGGGTTTCCTACGACGAATTCAGTCAGGAAGCTCCGCAAAACGAAAAAGGCGACCATGGCGTCTTCCTCCAAATTGTTCTGAAGGGACTCGGCGGCCTCACCGGCGCCAAAGTAGAGAGCTTCCTCGACAAAGGCATTCAAGGTTATCGTGAACGTGAAGACCAAGCTTTCTGATTGTCTGCGCCCGCTGATGCTGGGCGCGCTGTTCCTGGGTACTGCGGCCAACGCCGCGGTACAGTCCATCGATAAAGTGGTGGCCATCGTCGACAACGACGTGGTCATGCAGAGCCAACTGGACCAACGCGTTCACGAAGTTCAGCAAACCATCGCCAAACGCGGTGCTGCGGTGCCGCCGGCCGGCGTACTGGATCAGCAGGTGCTTGAGCGTCTGATCGTTGAAAACCTGCAATTGCAGATCGGCGAGCGTTCCGGCATCCGCATTACCGATGAAGAACTGAACCAGGCTGTCGGCACCATTGCCCAGCGCAACAACATGACGGTGGATCAATTCCGCGCCGCCCTGACTCGCGACGGCCTGTCGTACGAAGACGCACGCGACCAGATTCGCCGCGAAATGGTCATCAGCCGTGTGCGTCAGCGCCGTGTCGCCGAGCGCATCCAGGTTTCCGAGCAGGAAGTGAAGAACTTCCTCGCTTCCGACCTTGGCAAGATGCAGTTGTCCGAAGAGTTCCGCCTGGCCAACATCCTGATTCCTACGCCGGAAAGCGCCAACTCCGACGCGATTCAGAATGCCGCCAAGCAAGCAGACGCGGTGTACCAGCAGCTCAAGCAAGGCGCTGACTTCGGTCAGTTGGCAATCGCCAAATCCGCCAGCGAAACCGCTCTGGAAGGCGGCGACATGGGCTGGCGTAAAGCCGCTCAATTGCCACCTCCGTTCGATCGCATGCTGGGCACCATGGCTGTCGGCGACATCACTCAACCGATGCGCACCCCGGGCGGCTTCATCATCCTGAAGATCCTCGACAAGCGTGGCGGTGAGACCCAGGTGCGCGACGAAGTGCATGTGCGTCACATCCTGGTCAAGCCGAGCCCGATCCGCGACGAAGCAAAAACCAAAGCGCTGGCCGAATCCCTCTACACCCGTATCGAAGCGGGCGAAGACTTCGGCGAACTGGCGAAAAGCTACTCGGAAGATCCGGGCTCCGCGCTCAACGGCGGCGACCTGAACTGGATCGACCCGAATGCACTGGTGCCCGAGTTCCGCGAAGTGATGGCCAAGACCCCTCAAGGCAAGCTGTCCAAGCCGTTCCAGACCCAATATGGCTGGCACGTCCTGGAAGTTCTTGGGCGCCGCGCCACCGACAACACGACTCAGGCACGTGAGCAGCAAGCCATGACCGTATTGCGTAATCGCAAATACGACGAAGAGCTGCAAACCTGGCTGCGTCAGATCCGTGACGAAGCGTACGTAGAGATCAAGCTCCCTGGTGCAGACCAGGCAACACAGTGAAACCCAAACGTTTCGCGCTGACACCCGGCGAGCCGGCCGGCATAGGTCCTGACCTGTGCCTGCTGCTCGCCTCGCAAGCCCAGCCACATCCCCTGATTGCCATCACCAGCCGCGACCTGCTCCTTGAGCGGGCCGCGCAGCTGGGTGTGGTTGTCGATTTGCTGCCGGTAACCCCGGACCACTGGCCGGATGCACCCGCGCCAGCCAACAGCCTGTATGTCTGGGATACGCCGCTCAACGCCAAGGTCACCGCCGGGCAACTGGACAAGGCCAACGCGGCTTTCGTTCTGGAAACCCTCACCCGTGCTGGCCAAGGCTGCCTCGACGGGCATTTCGCCGGCATGATCACCGCCCCGGTGCACAAGGGCGTGATCAATGAATCCGGGATTGCTTTTTCCGGGCACACGGAATTTCTCGCCGACCTGACCCACACCGCGCAAGTGGTGATGATGCTCGCCACTCGCGGATTGCGCGTGGCCCTGGTCACCACTCACCTGCCCCTGCGCGAGATTGCCGATGCAATCACACCGGAGCGTCTGGAACGGGTCACGCGAATTCTGCACGCCGACCTGCAAGAAAAATTCGGCATCGCCCAGCCACGCATCCTCGTTTGCGGGCTCAACCCGCATGCCGGCGAAGGCGGACACCTGGGCCATGAAGAAATCGACATCATCGAACCTACATTAGAGCGCCTGCGCGGCGAGGGCATGGACCTTCGCGGTCCCCTGCCCGCCGATACTCTGTTTACCCCCAAATATCTGGAGCACTGCGACGCGGTGCTGGCGATGTACCACGACCAGGGCCTGCCCGTGCTGAAATACAAAGGCTTCGGCGCGGCAGTCAACGTGACCCTCGGCTTGCCGATCATCCGCACATCGGTCGACCACGGCACCGCCCTGGATTTGGCCGGCAGCGGCAAAATCGATACCGGCAGCCTGCAAGTCGCCCTGGAAACCGCCTACCAGATGGCCGAGACCCGTTTATGACCGAGCATTACCAACACAAGGCGCGCAAACGCTTTGGCCAAAACTTCCTGCACGATGCCGGCGTTATCGACCGCATCCTGCGTGCCATCCGCGCCAAGCCTGAAGATCACCTGCTGGAAATCGGTCCGGGCCAGGGCGCGCTGACCCAAGGCCTGCTCAACAGTGGCGCTCAGCTGGACGTGGTCGAGCTGGACAAGGATCTGGTCCCGATCCTCAATCAGCAGTTCGCCCACAAGAGCAACTTCAACCTGCATCAGGGTGATGCGCTGAAGTTCGACTTCAACAGCCTGAACGCCGCGCCGAACACCCTGCGAGTGGTCGGCAACCTGCCGTACAATATCTCCACGCCGCTGATTTTCCACCTGCTGCATAACGCCAGCCTGATTCGCGACATGCACTTCATGCTGCAAAAGGAAGTGGTCGAGCGTCTGGCGGCGGGGCCTGGCGGTGGTGATTGGGGCCGTTTGTCGATCATGGTTCAGTATCACTGCCGGGTTGAGCATCTGTTCAACGTGGGTCCGGGCGCGTTCAATCCGCCGCCGAAAGTCGATTCGGCCATCGTCCGCCTGGTGCCGCACGCCGTATTGCCGCACCCGGCGAAGGATCACAAGCTGCTGGAACGCGTCGTGCGCGAAGCCTTCAACCAGCGCCGCAAGACCCTGCGCAACACGCTCAAATTGCTCCTGAGCAACGCTGAAATCGAAGCCGCCGGCGTCGATGGCAGCCTGCGTCCCGAGCAGCTCGACCTGGCCGCTTTCGTGCGCCTGGCCGACAAGCTCAGCGAACAAGTCCTACAGACACCTGCCGACATCTGACAGGCTTGAAGCGTTATCGGGTAGGACACCGGCCGTCATGTCTGGTTTACTACCCGATACTTGGCCTAGACTGAGTTCCATCAGCTACGCCCCGCGTCCCGCTTCGTTTTTAAGGCCTCTTGCATGTCCGATCCTCGTTATCAGGTCGACGTCAGCGTCGTCACCCGCTATCTGGCAGAACAATCGCAACCCGAGCACGAACGCTTTGCCTTCGCCTACACCATTACCGTGCAAAACAATGGCGAGTTACCGGCCAAGTTGCTGTCACGGCACTGGGTCATCACCGACGGTGACGGGCATGTCGAGGAAGTACGCGGCGCCGGCGTTGTGGGTCAGCAACCGCTGATCGAGCCGGGCCAGAGCCATACCTACAGCAGCGGCACGGTCATGACCTCCAAGGTCGGCACGATGCAAGGCACCTACCAGATGGTCGCCGACGACGGTCAGCACTTCGACGCTGTCATCGCGCCCTTCCGGCTGGCGGTGCCCGGAGCCTTGCACTGATGGCGACGTATGCTGTCGGTGATCTGCAAGGCTGTCTTGAAGCCCTGCAATGCCTGCTCAAAAAAGTCGCCTTCGATCCGGCAAAGGATCGGCTGTGGCTGGTCGGCGATCTGGTCAACCGTGGCCCGCAGTCGCTGGAAACCTTGCGCTTCCTCTATAGCATCCGCGAATCGCTGGTGTGCGTACTCGGCAACCATGACCTGCACTTGCTGGCCGCCGGGAAGAACATCGAACGCCTGAAAAAAGCCGATACCCTGCGCGAGATCATCGAAGCGCCCGATTGCGCCGAGCTGCTGGAATGGTTGCGTCAGCAAAAACTCATGCACTACGACGAGCAACGTAACGTGGCGCTGGTGCATGCCGGCATTCCGCCGCAATGGTCGCTGCGCAAAGCCCTGAAGTGCGCCGCCGAGGTCGAGACGGCCCTGCGCGATGACAACTTGCTCCCGCCCTACCTCGACGGCATGTACGGCAACGACCCGGCGAAATGGGACAACGACCTCACAGGCGTGCCACGTCTGCGGGTGATCACCAACTATTTCACCCGCATGCGTTTTTGCACCGCCGAAGGCAAGCTTGACCTCAAGAGCAAGGAAGGCCTCGACTCTGCGCCGCCGGGTTACAAACCCTGGTTCCAGCACAAGGAGCGCAAGACCAAAGGCCTGAAGATCATCTTCGGTCATTGGGCCGCGCTGGAAGGCAAAGTCCTGGAGCCGGGCATCTCGGCCCTCGACACCGGTTGCGTCTGGGGTGGTGCCCTGACCCTGATGAATGTCGACAGCGGTGAACGCCTGTCCTGCAAATGCGACGAGCATGGCCATGCTGCCGTGCCACCAGTCGCCCCACGAATCTCCGAACAATCGTCAGTCAGCGTCCCGCGCTAGACTGCGCTTTCAGCCGAGCCACAGGAGCCCGCCATGAGCGAATTCAAACGTATCCCCCCGGAACAGGCCCAGGCCCTGCGCGAACAAGGCGCAGTGGTGGTCGACGTCCGCGACCCTGCCACTTATGCCGCGTTGCACATCAGCGGTTCGAAGCATCTGGACAACGTTTCCATCTCGGATTTCATCCGTGCCGCCGACCTTGATGCACCGACGGTAGTGGTCTGCTATCACGGCAATTCCAGCCAGAGCGCTGCGGCGTACCTCATCAGCCAAGGCTTCTCTGACGTCTACAGCATGGATGGCGGTTTCGAGTTGTGGCGTACGACTTATCCTTCGGAAACGGCGCAAGGCACCTCCGAATAATTTTTTTGTAACACGCGAGGCCCCGGCCCTCGCGGGCTAGCGCGGTGGCAGACGAACGGTCTGCCACAACTAATTACGTATCTCGCCTTTACCTCCCGAATAAGCAACTATCCTTAAGCGCAGGCCATCCAAAACAGGGGAGAGCCGGTACACCGGCGCGCGGGTCATCGGGAGTAGCTTTCGGGGCGGTACGCTTTGAAAGGGTTCTGGGGGGTAAACAGCAACTGCATATCCGGTTGCTGCCAGCATCGACTGACTGATCCGGCGTCGGCTCCACGTATCGAGCGAGGTGACGTCATGAGTATCTTTAGCCACTTCCAACAACGCTTCGAGTCCACACGCCAGGAAGAACTCTCGCTGCAAGAGTATCTTGAGCTGTGTAAACAGGACCGCAGCGCCTACGCCTCCGCCGCCGAGCGTCTGCTGCTGGCCATCGGAGAACCGGAGCTGCTCGACACCTCGACCAACTCGAGACTGTCGCGAATCTTTTCCAACAAGGTGATCCGCCGCTATCCGGCCTTTGAAGACTTCCACGGGATGGAAGAATGCATCGACCAGATCGTGTCGTATTTCCGCCATGCCGCCCAGGGCCTGGAGGAGAAGAAACAAATCCTCTACCTGCTCGGCCCCGTCGGCGGCGGGAAATCGTCCCTGGCCGAGAAGCTGAAACAGCTGATCGAGAAAGTGCCCTTCTACGCGATCAAGGGCTCGCCGGTATTCGAATCGCCTCTGGGTCTGTTCAACGCCACCGAAGATGGCGCGATCCTCGAGGAAGACTTCGGCATCCCACGGCGCTACCTCAACACCATCATGTCGCCATGGGCCACCAAGCGCCTGGCCGAGTTCGGCGGCGACATCAGCCAGTTCCGTGTGGTGAAACTCTATCCGTCGATCCTCAACCAGATCGCCGTGGCCAAAACCGAGCCGGGAGATGAAAACAACCAGGACATCTCGGCGCTGGTGGGCAAGGTCGATATCCGCAAACTCGAAGAATTCCCGCAAAACGACGCCGACGCCTACAGCTATTCGGGCGCACTGTGCCGGGCCAACCAGGGCCTGATGGAATTCGTCGAAATGTTCAAGGCGCCGATCAAGGTGCTGCACCCACTGCTGACCGCCACCCAGGAAGGCAACTACAACAGTACCGAAGGCCTGGGGGCGATTCCGTTCACCGGCATCCTGCTGGCCCACTCCAACGAATCGGAATGGCACACCTTCCGCAACAACAAGAACAACGAAGCGTTCATCGACCGGATCTACATCGTCAAAGTGCCGTACTGCCTGCGGGTCAGCGACGAAGTGAAGATCTACGACAAGCTCTTGTTCAACAGTTCGCTGGCCAAGGCTCACTGCGCGCCTGACACTTTGAAGATGCTGGCCCAGTTCACCGTGCTCTCGCGCCTCAAAGAGCCGGAAAACTCCAACATCTATTCGAAGATGCGCGTGTATGACGGGGAAAACCTCAAGGACACCGATCCGAAGGCCAAGTCGATCCAGGAATACCGCGACAACGCCGGTGTCGACGAAGGCATGAACGGTCTTTCGACCCGCTTTGCGTTCAAGATTCTGTCGAAAGTCTTCAACTTCGATCCGCACGAAATCGCCGCCAACCCGGTGCACCTGCTCTACGTGCTGGAACAACAGATCGAACAGGAACAGTTCCAGGCCGAGACCCGCGAACGCTATCTGCGCTTCCTCAAGGAGTACCTGGCACCGCGCTATATCGAATTCATCGGCAAGGAGATCCAGACCGCCTACCTCGAGTCTTACAGCGAGTACGGCCAGAACATCTTCGATCGCTACGTGCTGTACGCAGACTTCTGGATCCAGGACCAGGAATACCGCGACCCGGAAACCGGCGAAATCCTCAACCGCGTAGCACTGAACGAAGAACTGGAGAAAATCGAAAAACCGGCCGGCATCAGCAATCCGAAGGATTTCCGCAACGAAATCGTCAACTTCGTACTGCGCGCCCGGGCCAACAACAACGGCAAGAATCCAACCTGGCTCAGCTACGAAAAACTGCGGGTGGTCATCGAGAAGAAAATGTTCTCCAACACCGAGGACCTGCTGCCGGTCATCAGCTTCAACGCCAAGGCCAGCAAAGAAGACCAGCAGAAGCACAACGACTTCGTCACACGGATGGTCGAGCGGGGCTACACCGACAAACAGGTACGACTGCTGTCCGAGTGGTACCTGCGGGTCAGAAAATCACAATAACCCGCTGCCGGTCAGACCGGTTGTCGTCAGCCAGAGGCCTGTGTACGCGTTTTCTGTTACACAGACCTCTGGAAGGTGTTCGAAAGACGGTCGCGAGGTTCAGGCAGCATCCAAAAGCGCTTGGGGGAGCGTGTACATCCCTTGGCACGGTCGATGCTGCGTAACCGCTCGCCCCTTTCAGGACAGCTTCTAAGGAGCAGTCATGAGCTATGTGATCGACCGACGTCTCAATGGCAAGAACAAGAGCACGGTGAACCGTCAGCGGTTTCTGCGGCGTTACCGTGATCACATCAAGAAGGCCGTCGAAGAGGCGGTCAGCCGGCGCTCCATTACCGATATGGAACACGGCGAGCAGATCAGCATTCCCGGTCGCGACATCGACGAGCCGGTGCTTCACCACGGTCGCGGTGGCAAGCAGACCGTCGTGCATCCGGGCAACAAGGAATTCACCAGCGGCGAGCACATTGCCCGTCCGCCCGGAGGTGGTGGCGGCCGAGGCCCGGGCAAGGCCGGTAATTCGGGCGAAGGGATGGACGAATTCGTCTTCCAGATTACCCAGGAGGAATTTCTCGAATTCATGTTCGAGGACCTCGAACTGCCCAACCTGGTCAAGCGCAACCTGACCGGCACCGACACCTTCAAGACCGTACGCGCAGGCATCAGTAACGAGGGCAACCCGTCGCGGATCAACATTATCCGCACCTTGCGCTCGGCCCACGCGCGGCGGATCGCCCTGTCCGGCAGCAGCCGGGCAAAATTGCGTGAAGCCAAGGAGGAACTCCTGCGATTGAAGCAGGATGAACCGGACAACTTCGGCGATATTCAGGAAATCGAGGCGGAAATCGAAAAACTCAGCGCGCGCATCCATCGCGTCCCGTTTCTCGACACTTTCGACCTCAAGTACAACCTGCTCATCAAGCAACCCAACCCCAGTTCCAAGGCGGTCATGTTCTGCTTGATGGACGTGTCCGGCTCAATGACCCAGGCGACCAAGGACATCGCCAAGCGGTTCTTTATCCTGCTGTACCTGTTCCTCAAGCGTAACTACGACAAGATCGACGTCGTGTTCATCCGCCACCACACCAGCGCCCGCGAAGTGGATGAGGAAGAGTTTTTCTACTCCCGGGAAACCGGTGGCACCATCGTTTCCAGCGCCTTGAAACTGATGCAGGAGATCATGGCCGAGCGCTATCCGAGCAATGAGTGGAACATCTATGCCGCCCAGGCCTCCGACGGCGACAACTGGAACGACGACTCGCCGATTTGCCGCGACATCCTGATCAACCAGATCATGCCGTTCGTGCAGTACTACACTTACGTTGAGATCACCCCGCGCGAACACCAGGCCTTGTGGTTCGAGTACGAACGCATCGCTGAAGCCTTCTCTGACACTTTTGCCCAGCAACAACTGGTCTCGGCCGGCGATATCTATCCGGTCTTCCGTGAACTCTTCCAGCGCAGGTTAGTGACATGACCGCCAAAGAGCAGAAGCGCCAACCCATTTCCACCGGCTCAGAATGGACGTTCGAGCTGATCCAGGCCTACGACAAGGAAATCAGTCGCCTGGCGGCTCGTTATGCCCTGGACACCTATCCCAACCAGATTGAAGTGATCACCGCCGAGCAGATGATGGACGCGTATGCCTCCGTCGGCATGCCGCTGGGCTATCACCATTGGTCCTACGGCAAACACTTCCTCAGCACCGAGAAATCCTACTCGCGCGGCCAGATGGGGCTGGCGTACGAGATCGTGATCAACTCGGACCCATGCATCGCTTATCTAATGGAAGAAAACACCATCTGCATGCAAGCGCTGGTCGTGGCGCATGCCTGCTATGGGCACAACAGCTTTTTCAAAGGCAATTACCTGTTCCGCACCTGGACGGATGCCAGTTCAATCATCGATTACCTGGTGTTCGCCAAGCAGTACATCATGCAATGCGAAGAGCGCCACGGCATCGACGCGGTAGAGGACTTGCTCGATTCCTGCCACGCCCTGATGAATTACGGAGTCGACCGCTACAAACGTCCGTATCCGATTTCGGCGGAAGAAGAGCGCCGTCGGCAAAAGGATCGGGAAGAGCATTTGCAGAAGCAGATCAACGATTTGTGGCGGACCATTCCGAAAGGCGCGGACAAGTACAGCGACAAGGACAACGCGCGCTTCCCCGCCGAACCTCAGGAAAACATCCTGTACTTCATCGAAAAACACGCACCACTGCTGGAACCCTGGCAGCGCGAAATCGTGCGGATCGTGCGCAAGATCGCGCAGTATTTCTACCCGCAGCGCCAGACCCAGGTGATGAACGAAGGCTGGGCCACGTTCTGGCACTACACCTTGATGAATGACCTGTATGACGAAGGCCTGGTGACCGATGGCTTCATGATGGAGTTTCTGACGTCCCACACCAGCGTGGTCTTTCAACCCGGCTTCGACAGCCCGTACTACAACGGCATCAACCCTTACACCCTGGGTTTTGCCATGTACCGGGACATTCGGCGCATGTGTGAACACCCTACCGAAGAGGACTATCGCTGGTTCCCTGAAATTGCCGGCACCGACTGGCTGTCGAGCATCAAGTTCGCCATGAGCAGCTTCAAGGATGAGAGTTTCATCCTGCAGTACCTGTCACCGCAGGTGATCCGTGACCTGAAGCTGTTCAGCATTCTCGATGATGACCAGAAGGACGATTTGCTGGTCCCTGCGATTCATGACGAAGGCGGCTACCGCATCATTCGTGAAACCCTGGCCGCGCAATACAACCTGGGCAATCGCGAACCCAACGTGCAGATCTACAGCATCGACCGACGTGGCGATCGCTCCCTGACGTTGCGTCACCAGCAACACGACCGCAAACCACTGGGCGAGTCCACCGAGGAAGTGCTCAAACACCTGCACCGCCTGTGGGGCTTCGATATTCATCTGGAAACCCTGCAAGGCGACCAAGTGATGAAAACCCACCACGTTCCGCCCAGAGGCGAACACGCTGAAGGTGATTACGGCCGACTGGACCTGGCCGTCATCCATCTTTGAACCCGTTTGTGCCTCCGAAAGCTCGACGCAAAGGTTATCCTGTCGAGCTAACGGAGGTTTTTTATGCAGATTTATAAAGTTGGCGGCGCGGTACGCGATCGCCTGCTGGGCAAGCCGGTCACCGATATCGATTGGGTGGTGGTCGGCGCCACCACCGAAGAAATGCTCGCCAAGGGCTTTCGTCCGGTGGGCGCAGACTTCCCGGTGTTTCTTCATCCAAAAAGCGGTGAGGAATACGCCCTTGCCCGAACCGAGCGCAAAAGCGGACGCGGTTACGGCGGCTTCACCTTTCACGCCAGCCCCGAAGTCACCCTCGAAGAAGACCTGATCCGTCGCGACCTGACAATCAATGCGATGGCCGAGGACGATCAGCAGAACCTGACCGATCCTTACCACGGCCAACGCGACCTTGAAGCACGCTTGCTTCGCCACGTTTCCCCCGCGTTCGCCGAAGATCCGCTCAGGGTGTTACGTGTTGCCCGCTTCGCGGCGCGTTATGCCGGACTGGGTTTTACCGTGGCAGCCGAAACCCTGGAGCTGATGCGTCACCTCAGTGAGTCAGGCGAACTGGAGGCGTTGACGGCTGAACGCAGCTGGAAAGAAATCTCCCGCGCCTTGATGGAAGATCAGCCACAGGTATTCATTGAAGTGCTGCGCGAATGCGGCGCGCTCAAGGTGTTGATGCCGGAAGTCGATGCGCTGTTCGGTGTGCCGCAACCGGAAGTCCATCATCCGGAAATCGATACCGGCGTACACACCCTGAGTGTCCTGGAACAAGCGGCGCTGCATAAACAACCGCTGACCGTGCGCTGGGCTTGCTTGCTGCATGACTTGGGTAAAGGCCTGACGCCCGAGGAGGAATGGCCGCGGCACATTGCTCACGAACACACGGGTTTGAAACTGATCAAAGCGGTCAATGAACGCTTCAAGGCGCCGAAAGATTGCCAGGAGCTGGCGCTGCTGGTGGGCAAATATCACACCCACGGCCATCGCGCCTTGGAGCTGAGGGCGTCGACTTTGCTGGAGCTGCTGCAGAGCTTCGACGTTTACCGTCGACCGCAGCGGTTCGAAGAGTTTATCGCAGCGTGCGAGATGGACGCCCGTGGGCGCAAAGGTCTGGAGCAGCGAAGTTATCCACAGGCGGATTATTTGCGTGGGGCGGCGACAGCGGCTCGCAGCGTGGCGGTTCAGCCGTTGCTGGAGAAGGGATTCAAGGGGCCGGAGCTGGGTGAGGCGATCAAGCGTGAGCGGCTAAAGGCGCTGAAGGTTTACAAGGAGAATGCGTCGGCCTGAAAAGCTTCGCGGGCAAGCCTCGCTCCTACAGAGATCAGCGTAAACCCTGTAGGAGCGAGGCTCGCCCGCGAAGGCGTCATCCGCCTCACAACAAATTCAAAGGGGTCAACTGCTCGCCGCGCCACTCAAACGCCACCGGCGCCAACACCTGATCTATCTGCGCCTCGCTCCACAACGTCGCAAAGCTTTTGCCTACACCCGGATGCACGCGATCCGGCGCTATCAGCGACAACGGCCACAGCACAAAGGCATTTTTCAGAATTTCGGCCCGTGGCAGGATCAAGCCATCGAAGTTGCCGACCAGATCGCCGAACAGCAACACGTCGATATCCAGCGGCAAACCCTTGCGATCCGGCGCGTAACGACCGTTGTCCGCCTCGATGAATTTCAACCGACGGTCCAGCTCCATCAGTGGCAGATCGGTGTAAGCCGAGACCACGAAGTTGAAGAACGGCCCGCTCTTGATGCCCACCGGCTGGCTTTCGAACACCGCCGAGCAGCGTATATCCACCAGGAACCCCGCCAGGGCGTCGAGGCCAGCCTGCAAATGGATTTCGCGCTCGATATTGCTACCGAGCCCGAGGTACACCTGAGTCAGCGACATCCGCGCTCGATCTCCACGCCCACACCACCGGTGGCTGCCGGGACAGCGCCTGGCTTGGTCAATTTGAGGCGCACCCAGGTGATCTTGAATTCGCTCATCAGCACCTCAACCAGACGCTCGGCAAAAGTCTCGACCAACTGGTATTGAGCCTGCTCGGCAAAGGCCTGGATGCGCGACGAAACGCTCGCGTAATCGAGTGCCAGCGTCAGGTCATCACCGGCGGCGGCCGGGCGGTTATCCCAGGCGAAGCTCAGATCAAGACGCAAGCACTGTCGGATGCCTCGCTCCCAGTCGTAGGCACCAATGACGGTGTCGACTTCCAGGCCCTCGATAAACACTCTGTCCAAGCACTTTTCTCCGCTGCACGACAAGGGCGCATTGCGCCGTTAGAATCAGGGCGTCCTCGCCCGGAATAGTTAGCATGTTTTGGTTATTGGCGATCCTCGCCTACCTGCTCGGCTCTCTGTCCTTTGCCATTTTGCTCAGCCGCCTGACCGGTAACCCCGATCCGCGAATGAGTGGCTCGGGCAATGCCGGTGCCACTAACATGTTGCGCCTGGCCGGCAAAAAACTCGCCGTCCTGACGTTGCTCGGCGACCTCTGCAAAGGCTTGCTGCCCGTACTGATCGCAGGCCTTGTGGGCCTTTCGCTGCAAGAACAGGCCTGGATTGGCGTCAGTGCCGTCATCGGCCACCTGTTCCCGCTGTACTTTCGCTTTCGCGGCGGCAAGGGTGTCGCCACCGCTGCCGGCATGCTGCTGGGCCTGTACCCGCCAGCTGCACTGCTGGCGGTTTGTGCCTGGCTGCTGACGTTCTACCTGACCCGCACCAGCTCATTGGCCGCGTTGATCGCCACACCGTTGACCCTGCCGCTGCTAGCCTGGCAAGAACCGGCGGCGCTGTTGCCCATGAGCGCACTCACAGGACTGATCGTCTGGCGCCATCGCGGCAATCTACGCGACCTGTTTGCCGGGCGCGAACGGCATTTTTAAATACCGCACCTGAGCGCCGCTCATCACAACCCCGACAATTGCTCCATCGGCCAGCGTGCCTGCACGCTGATCGCCAAGCTTTCGTGCTGACCGGCCTGCAAGCGCTGGCAACCGGCAAACGCAATCATCGCGCCATTGTCGGTGCAAAATTCCGGACGGGCATAAAACACATCGCCCTGCATGTCGCCGAGCATTTTCTCCAGCGAGGTGCGCAACGCCTTGTTGGCGCTAACGCCCCCAGCGATCACCAGACGCTTCATGCCCGCCTGTTTCAGGGCGCGTTTGCACTTGATGGTCAAAGTCTCCACCACGGCCTGCTGGAACGCCAGCGAGATGTCGCAACGGGCTTGCTCGCTGTCGTCCCCGGCGCTGACGCTCTGCTGCCAGGTGTTCAGCGCGAAGGTTTTCAGGCCACTGAAGCTGAAAGCCAGGCCTGGGCGGTCGCACATCGGACGCGGAAAGGTAAAACGTCCTGCAACGCCTTGCTCCGCCAGACGCGCGATTTCCGGGCCACCCGGATAATTGAGGCCCATCATTTTTGCGGTTTTGTCGAACGCTTCACCGGCAGCATCATCGAGGGTCTCGCCCAAAAGCGTGTATTGCCCGATTCCATCGACCTGAACCAGCTGCGTATGACCACCCGACACCAACAAAGCGACGAACGGGAATTCCGGTGGTTGCGCCTCCAGCATCGGCGCCAGCAAATGGCCTTCCATGTGGTGCACGCCCAGCGCCGGAATGCCCCAGGCAAACGCCAGTGCCTGAGCGCAGGAAGCGCCCACCAGCAAGGCACCGACCAGGCCAGGACCTGCGGTGTAGGCGATGGCGTCGATCTCTGTCGGCACGCAGTCCGCCTCGGCCAGCACCTGACGAATCAAGGGCAGCATGCGTTTGACGTGATCGCGCGAGGCCAGCTCCGGCACCACACCGCCATAGGCGCGGTGCAGGTCGATCTGGCTGAACAGCGCGTCGGCCAGCAGGCCGCGCTCACTGTCGTAAAGTGCGACACCGGTTTCGTCGCAGGAGGTTTCTAATCCCAGTACTAGCATGGGTTTGCGCCTTGTTTAGGCTGAATTCGAAGGCGCGCATAATAGTCGCCACGTGATGCCCCGACCAGCGGTTTTCGATCAGAGGCTTTGCATTCCGAGCGAGGCGGGGGTAACATCCGCACCCCTTA
>NZ_JBIVBY010000041.1:0-51848 GCF_044746405.1 Pseudomonas sp. NPDC086251 | reverse complement strand
CCTTGGTTACTTGGGGCTTTTCCAAGTGACACGCCGTAAGGGCGTAACCCATAGCCGCCGTTACCGCAGAAATGGATATGTACACCTGAAAGAGATTGGTCGGCTACCAGGCCGCCATCGCGAGCAGGCTCGCTCCCACAGTTTGATCGGAGTACACCTGTGGGAGATTGGTTGGCTGTCAGGCCGTCTTCGCGAGCAAGCCCGCTCCCACATTTTTGAACGGGGTAGATCTGTGGGAGATTGGTTGGCTGTCAGGCCGCCATCGCGAGCAGGCTCGCTCCCACAGTTTGATCCGGGTACATCTGTGGGAGATTGGTCGGCTGCCTTCGCGGGCAAGCCTTGCTCCTACAAAGGCAGAACGCAGACACCAGGTCGGCCCGAAGGCCGCCTCGGTTCACTCTTCCTCGCCCTCAGGCACAACCTTGTTCTGCGTCAGATACCGATCCAGCGTCTCATTCTGCGGTGGCGAAGAAGTATCCCCGGCGACCTGCCACAAATGCCGCTCGATCCCCTGCGCCAGCATATGCCCCACCGCCGCTTCGATCGCCGACAGCACACACAATTGCGCCGGTTCGTTAGTGGTATAGCCAACCTCAGCTTCCAGCAACTTCTTGAACTCGATGAACTTGAACACCCCGGCACTGCGCGCCACAGAGTAGATCGTCTTGCTGGTCATCACGTTGGCCAACACCTGCCCGCTGCGCACATCCACCGCGCGCAGGTTCACCGTGACCTGGTCCACGCGATACTCCCGGGAGATATCGATACCCAGATAACGCGCCCCTTCCCCACCGCTGCGCACGTTGGTGTCGTAGGCAATGATCCCGCCCTCAAGCATCATGTTCGCCGCCTGCAACGGCGGCAGTTCACCCTGGATATTCACCGGCGTATTGGGCTTTTTCTGCGAAGCGCGGATGATCTTGCGCTCGGTCAGCAGGTTCTGCAGCCCTTCGCGTTCCAGCACCACGAACCAGCCGCTGGCCTGCAAGGCGTCCATCAACATACTCGCCGCGCCCTGGGTCACGCTGGTGGAAAACGAACTGGCCGGCGTCGGCTTGTATTGCCCGGTCTGATCACGGAAGCCGTACACCACCGCCATCAACCGGCCCTTGGGTCGTGGCATGTTGATCAAGTCGTAATACGTCGAGGCCCTCGGGGTCAGGGTCGGGGTTTTGGAGTCCTGCTCGGCCGACATCGGCTCGCGCAGACTGCACCCTTGTAATGCCGCCAACATCAGCCCTAGCGCAATTATTTTTTTCATGTCCTTAACTCCCCATCGACCCAAATCCCCGTCAAGGGGCCAGGCCATTCACCTGGATTTCCGAAACTTCACCGGTCGCTCGGTCCGTGACTTCAATGGTCAGCGCACCGGAATCGTCGACGACGTTGACGATGAAGGCGTCGGTGGACAGGCTCCCCGTGTTGCCGGTGGAGATGTTGTCCATCAACTGCCCCAGCAGCCTTGATTGCAGCTGGCTGGTGAAGCGCTCCAGGGCCGAAGTACCGGCCACGGAAGTGCGTTTCTTCAAGTCCGGATCGTCGTAGTCGTTTTGTGCCTGGGCGTTATTGAGCAGCCAGGTGCCGTTCAACGGGTTGCCGCCGAACGAAGGGTTGATGGGCGTATAGACCAGCTCCGTCGCCTGGACCAGGCTGCAACTGCCCAACCCGAGCAACCAGAGCCCGAGGTGCCGCGAGAGCGTTTTCGTTTTCATAATTCGTCCCTCTCAAGGTCCGTGGTGTCCTGCAATAAGGTTTCCAGTTTGCGCTGGACAATCTGCCCGCGAACCCAGTCGGCGGCGTCATAGGCGTCGTCCTTGAGTTCCACGGTGTTCGGCGGCAGGAAGCGCCGATAAACCAGTCGCTGCTGATATTCCACGGTCACCAGGCTGCCCCAGCGCGCCGAAGGTCGTTCGCGTACCACCAGGTTGAAATCCATCGGGCTGGTGGCACGCAGGCGTTCACTGAACGAGTAGTAAAAGTCGTGGCCGATGTGCGAAATCGTGTCATCGATGATGAAACCGAGCATTTCGTCCTCTTCGGCCGCCGCCGCAAAGGACGTCGTCAGCATCAGGATCAGGGCCGCCAGCCAGTGCCTGTTCATGGCATCACCTCCCTAGCGCCTGAGGCGTGGCTGACTGATTTTTCGCAGGTCCCGACGTGCCATCGAGGAAGGCTTTCTCGGCCACGAACTGCCAGTCCTTGTAACTCGCCATGCCCGTGAAGTCCGACCACTGACTGGGGAAATCCGTCTGTTTGAGCGGCGTGTCCGTGGAGGGACTGTTGAGCCCGGTGATGCGTCCGTCGAAGCCGCGCATCAGCGTCCATTCGCCGCCCCCGATCGGGTCCGGGTACAGCTGACGCAAGTGATGTTTGGGCGACGGGAAACGCTCGTCCTGCAGCAGGTCCGCCAGCTCTTTCGGGTACTGCGCCAGGCCCGGCGAACTGCGGTAATAGCTGCGCAAGGCCTGGGCGTACTGGGTACCGACCCAGAGCAACTGGCGTTCGCGATCACGGCGCGAAGCCGTCGACCACAACTCGCCGGCACTGGCCAGGCCCATGCCCATCACCATGATCAGGAACAGCACGCCCAAGTAAGTGAAGCCCGCCTCGCTGGAGGCCTTACCACTCGGAATAAAGGCTGCCATCACGCGCCCTCCCTGTGGCACCGCTTTTGATATCGGCGACCCCGCCCGCTACGCCGTCCGGCGGTGCCACCAGGACCCAGAGGTCTTTGCGTTCTGCGATCGGGTCCATCGGCGGGTTGCGCAGGTAACGTTGCTCCACCAGTTGCTCAAGCGAATCGGGATAACGCCCAGTGTCGCCGTAGTAGTGGTCCAGCGCCTCGCGCATCGCCGACAGGCTCTGGCGCAACGTGGTCTCTTTCGAGGCCTCGAGGCTGTTGAAATAGCGTGGCAAGGCGATGGTCATCAGGGTCGCGATGATTGCCATGACCACCATCAGTTCCAGTAGGGTAAAACCCTTTTCCCGACGCATATGCTCACCACTCCTTGTACGCGATGCCGTTGAGCCCCTTGCCCCGGGCCTTGGAGTAAACGTCAAAGACGTCTTCGCCCTCCCGCGGGTTTTGAGCCGAGCTGTCATAAGAGCGCAGGCCCCAACCACCGTCGTCGTCACGCTTGACCGGTGCCAGCGGGTCATGGGGCACGCGCCGCAGAAAGTAGAACTTGGCCCCCTTGGCGCTGCGCACATCGCGCACGCCCTCGACCAGCACTTGCAGGTTCGGCGGATAGCCGCTGCTGTTCAGCGACTTCTCGATGTAACCGGCGTCGAAGGCCCGTTTGTAGGCGTCGATGGCATCGCGAATCTGGTACAGCGCCGCCCGCAGATCCTGCTCTTTACCCCGGCGCACAACGGTCTCGGTCAGCGGCGCGGCCATGCCGGCCAACAGGCCGATCAGGGCCAGCGTGACGACGACTTCGATCAGGGTGAAACCGCGTTCCGAGGCTTTCATGATCAGCGCTTCTCGACGACAACAGTGGTATTGGCGGAAGCGACCGGCCGATCGATGGGCTCAACCTGAGGCGGCTCTTGCATCCGACGGTCCGGCGCCTGAATGTGCATGCTGGTTTCGGTGCCGGTCGGGAATTCCATGTCCGACGGGCTCTGGTACGGCAGGTTGCGCACGATCCGCGGAGTGATCGACAGCACCAGTTCGGATTTGCTGAGATTGTCCTTGTTGCTGCCGAACAGCCGGCCCAGCCCGGGAATGTCGCCAAGGCCCGGGATCTTGTTGCCGGTGGCGCCATGGTCGTTGCGCATCAGGCCGGCCAGGATCTGGGTTTCGCCGTCATGCAGGCGCAGCGTGGTCTGGGCATTGCGGGTATCGACCTGAACCGGAATCGTGCCCTGGCGGGTCGGTTCCAGCGGTGTGGCGTTACTCACTTCCAGGGCGATCTTGATCGCCACTTCGTTGTTCAGGTGCACGGTCGGTTGCACTTCGAGCTTCAGACCGACGTCCAGGTAAGTGACGCTTTCGGTGATCACCGGGCCTTGGGTCGAAGGCACTGAGGTGGCGCTGATGATCGGCACCCGCTGACCAATGTGGATGCGCGCCTGTTCACGGTTGCTGACGCGAATCACCGGGCTGGCCAGGGTGTTGATGTCGTTGTCCTGCGCATTGATCTTGGCTTGCGGCGATGGCGAGATCGTGATCCGGCCGGAGTTGATGCCTTTCAACTGATCGAGGAGCTGCACCGGAGAGCCGTCGCTGTTGACCACGCCGAACGTGTTCGGCCATTGCAGGCCAAGGTCGAGAATCCGCTGGGTGGCGACTTCCATCACCTCCACTTCCAACACCACTTCCGGGTTGGACTGGTCCTGGGATTGCAGGAGTTTTTCGGCCATGCGCACGGCGTCTTCGGTGTCGCGCATAGTCAGGGTATTGAGGCGTTCATCGACGAACACGTCGCGGGTCTTGAGCATGGTTTTGATCATGTTCAGCGCGGTGTTGGAATCGATGCTGGTCAGGTAAAAGGTGCGCATCACCAGCTCTTGGTAGTCCTTGAGCTTCTGCGGCGAGTCCGGGTAGATCAGCAAAGTGTTTTCGTTCACCACTTTCTGGTGCAGCTGGTTCTGTTGCAGCAGCAATTCCACGGCGTCTTCGATGCGCACGTCGCGCACGAAGATGGTGGCTTTCATGTCCGGGCGCAGGTCCTTGTCGAAAATGAAGTTCAGGCCGGCGACCTGGGACAGCACTTCGAAAATGGTCTTCAGGTTGGCGTCGCGAAACTCCAGGGTCACCGGCCGTTCAAGACGGGTGCGCAGTTGCGGATAAGGCACCACGTTGCGGCTCTGCACCAGGCGCACGTTGCCTTGCAGTTCCAGTGCTCCTTCATTTTGCGGGTCCAGTTCGAGGATCTGTTTCACTTGGCGTTCGGCGCCGTAGATGTCGCCGCGACGCAGGTCGCCACGGGCCAGTTCGAGTTTTTCATCGAGGCTGCGCATGTGTTCGAGCTGGCGCAGTGCGTCCTGTGCGCGGCGGTTATTCGGCTCGATGGTCAACACCCGGCCGTAAGCCATGCGGGCAGACGCAAAGTCACGCTGGGTGCGATCCATGTCAGCCTGGGTCAACAGCGCCGTCACGGCGCGGGCACGGCCGCTGTTCAGGGCCAGGTGCAGCTCGGTGTCTCGTGGGTTTTCCTTCAGCCCTTCCTGGATACGGGCCAGGCCGGCTTCGTACTGCCCCGACTCCATCAAATCACTCGCCTCTTCCCTGGCGACCTGCGCCGAACTGCACGCGGCCAGCCCTGCACAAAGGCAAACAAGGCTCATCAGCAAACGGGATCTGTTCATTGCGCGCTCCCCACAGACAAGGTCTGGGCCAAATGCAGAGGCAGGTAGACAAAGCTGAGTTCCACATCGGAAATCCCTTCGATCCGCCAGGTGTCGTCGATCACATCCCCTTTGCGCACGACGTATATTTTTTCGCCGTTCTGCAAAAACACTTGCAGGTCGGTGCGGTCATTCAGCTTGCCGATAAACTGGAAAGGCATCGGCGGTGCAGTGGGGACTTGCACCACCGGGGTCAGGTTGACGGGTTGTTCGTTGACGCTGGCGAGCACCGGTGCAGCCTTCCAGCTGCGGGCGGCGAACAGGTCGCCCGCCGGGCTCAGGTCCTTGATCACCGCCGGTTTGCCGGTGGCAGCAGCGGCCGGCAGTGCGCCGCGGGTTTTGCTTTTTTCGGGTACGGCGACCGTGGCGACGGCCACCTCGCCGTCGTCTGCCGGCTGGAAGTAATCAGGCCCCCAGGTCAGCGCCGCGGCCACGCCGAAGAACGCCACCCAACCCACTACGCGTTTGGTATTCATCATGACCTCGACAGGTAAAGGGTCATGCGGATCCGCCCGGTGAGGTCGGTGTCGGCGATTTTTTTACGCTGAAACTCCACGTCCTCCACAACCACCGCCGGCAACTGGCCGAGCAAGGCGTGCAGGAACCGCCGCAGTTGCGGATAGCTGCCGCGCACCGGCAGCAGAATCTGATAGCGGGCCAGGTGCGTCTTCGGGTCGATGCCCAAGGAATATTCGCCGCGCGCCAGGGTGATGTGTTCCTGGGCCGCCAGCGCATAGATCTTGTCGATGGCCACGGTGGCCTGCGGCTGGGACGGCAACTTGCTGCGGAAGTCTTCGAGCTGACGCTGAGGCACCACTGGCGCGGCGACCGTGCCGTCTTCAACCTTGGCCAGGTACTCGCCGGCTTCGCGAGTCTGCTGGCTGAGCGTTTGCAGCGAGTGCCAGTCCGGCATCAGGCCAACCAGGCCATACATCAGCGCCAGCACCAGCATTGCCAGCCCTGCCAGACCGGGAATGCCCAGGCCTTGCAGGTATTCGTGGACGATCAATCTAGGGATTTGCATCACCGATCTCCCAGCTAGCCGACAGGTTGAATTGCACCGGGTGTTCCGGCACGTTGGCGACAATTTCGTGGCTCAGCAGCGACACATCGGACAGCTCGTCGCTGGCTTCCAGGCGCCGGTGGAAGTCGAGCATCGCTTCCAGGTTTCGCGCTTCGGCGCTGATCCGCACCTGACCTTTGCGCGCATCCGGGGTCAGGGTCAGCAAGGCAATGTCATCGCGCGGCATGGCTTCGAGCATGGCGAACAAGCGTTCCCACGGCCGGCGCAGTTGCTGGGACACCTTGCGCATCTCGGCCAGGTTTTGTGCCTGTTCGCGGATTTGCGCCGGGCTCAGGCTGAGCTTGCCGCCGGTGTCGCCGGTCAGTACGCGCTGGGCCGTTTGCAAATGGCCTTGCTGCTGCTCGGTGTGGTCACTGAGGTGTTGTTGAATGAAGACGCAGGTCAGCGTCAGCACCACGCCACCGGCCAGCAGGCTCCATCCCAAGGGGCCCGAGCGGCGGCGCGGCTGAAAGTCGAGCATCAGGGCGCGCATGTCAGGCCACCGCCCGGGACATGACGTACAGGCAATCGCGTACGGCACTCCGGTCTTCTTCGAGGGTGCGCAACTGCACGCCGGGCACCTCGGGGTGCGAGTCAATGCGCGCCGGGGCATGCAGGTAAACCGTCAACGGCCGTTCGCTGGTGGAGGCCTGCAATTGGCTTTCGCGGCCGATCAGCGCGGTCAGCGCGGCGTCGCTGTCGCTGCTGCCGACCGAACGCACCGACGTCCAGCGCCCTTCGCGAGCCAGCAACATCACGCTGCGCACGGGCTCGGCGACCACGAACAGGAAGTCGCCGGCCTCGAAGCTTTTATCGAAGTGGTTGTACGCCGCCATCAGGTATGGCTGCACCGACCGCAGGCGCAGGCCGCGCCCGGTGGCCAGCGTGCGCAGATGCGTCAGCAAGTCTTGCGGCAGCGCCGTGGCGACCCGGTCGTAACCGGCGGGTTCCGCCGACAGGACCATGCTCCAGGGTTGGCTCGGCACACCGTAAAGGTCTTCGAAGCACAGCCGGGCAAACCCGAGCAACTCATCGGGGCTGCTGATGTGTTCACTCCATGGCACCAGGCAAAATCGGCTGAAGTGACCGGAGATCACCACACTCAATTCGGCACCGGGACGGGTGTGTTCACCCAGTAAATGATCGAGGGTCTCCAGGGCCACGGCCCAGGCATGGAAGCCTTCGTCGATAAAGCCGACGCTGCCCAGCCACAGGGTTTCACTGCCCTGGCGCTGCCCCAGGCCGATACCGCTGGCGCCGAGCACGGCGACATAACGCTCACGAGATAAAAGTGACACGATTAATCTCCTCGAGTGTGGTCCGGCCTTCTTGCACCAGCTCCAGCGCCGACTCGCGCAACAGGCGCAAGCCACGGCTGCACGCCAGGGCCTTGATTTTCGAAATGGGTTGGCGCTCGACGATCATTTGCCGCAACTCGTCGTCCAGGTGCAGCAACTCGGCGATCGCGGTACGCCCGCGATAACCAGTGCCCCGGCAATGGCCGCAGCCCTTGCCGTGGACGAAGTGGTAGTGATCGACCTTCTGCGGATCAAGCCCGGAGAGGCGCAGTTCCTCATCGGTCGGGTAGCTCGGCGCGCTGCAACTGGCGCACACCAAACGGATCAAGCGTTGGGCCAGCACTGCATTGAGCGCGGAGACCAGGCTGTACGGGTCGATTTCCATCTGGGTGAAGCGGCCGATCACGTCGAACACGTTGTTGGCGTGGATGGTGGTGAACACCAGGTGGCCGGTGAGCGCCGACTGCACGGCGATTTGCGCGGTGTCGGGGTCACGGATTTCACCGACCATGATCTTGTCCGGGTCATGGCGCAGGATCGAGCGCAGGCCGCGCGCAAAGGTCAGGCCTTTTTTCTCGTTGACCGGGATTTGCAGCACGCCCGGCAGTTGGTATTCCACCGGGTCTTCAATGGTGATGATCTTTTCCACGCCGTGGTTGATCTCGGTGATCATCGCGTACAGCGTGGTGGTTTTGCCGCTACCGGTCGGGCCGGTCACCAACACCATGCCGTAGGGTTCGGCCGCCAGCCGGCGCAGATGGCGCAGGGTTTCGTCTTCGAAGCCCAGGGCTTGCAACTGCACGCCGCAGACCTTGTCCGCCAGGTCCTGTTTGTCGAGCACCCGCAACACCGCGTCTTCACCGAAAATGCTCGGCATGATCGACACCCGGAAGTCGATCTGCCGGCCACTGATGCCAATTTTGAAACGACCGTCCTGCGGCACACGTTTTTCGCCGATGTCCAGTTCGGCCATGACCTTGACCCGGGAAATCACCTGCTCGGCGAATTCGCTGCCCTGGATTTTGCTGATGTTGTTGAGGACGCCGTCGATCCGGTACTTGATCACCAGGCCGCTGCCGGTGGTGCCCAGATGGATGTCGCTGGCGTGCATTTTCAGCGCGTCGTAAAGGGTCGAGTTGACCAGTTTGACGACGACGCTGGCGTCTTCGCTGATGCTGGTCAGGGACAGGCTTTGCAGGGTATCGAGTTCGACGTTGATGTCGGCCTGGGCGTTGAGCGATTCCACCGCGTGGAAGCTCTCTTCGTGGCGCGCCAGATAAGCCTTCAGGTCATCGGCATGCACCAGGTACAGCGGCGCGCCGTGCAGGCAGTCATCGATCCAGGCCAGACGGGCCGTGTCGAACGGGTCGGCAAACACGCCGATGACCGCCTCGTCGTGCCGCAGCAGGATGAATTCGCGCTTGATGCATTGGGCCAGGGTGACCCGGTCGAACACCGGGGTGGCTTGAAACAGGCTGTCGGTGTCGAGCACCGGATAATGCAGGGTAGCGCCGAGGCACTGGATGAAAGGCATGGGGCCCAGTTCGCACAACACCCCGAGGGCTTCCAGTACCCGTTCGCCGGTACTGGCGGCCCGGGAGCGTGCCTGGGCCAGTTGCTCACTGGTAAATCGAGACGCTACACAGTCCAACAGCGCCGGTTCGACGGCAAGGGATAGACGGTCCATGGCATGCTCTCCAACGCCGGGGGCTTTGAGCCCTGTCGACGCGGCGAGCAATTACGGCGGTGCCGGAACGTCTCGTCGCGCCACTACTCCCCGGTGAGCAATTGTTCGTCGTCTGGTGCCTTGGAGGTCGATGAAGTTCGTCGACGATCCGCCAGCACCCAACTGCCGTCGTACAACTGCAGCGGGAAACTCTCGGTCCTGCTCTGGCGTCGTTCGACAAAACCTGCGGATGTGCTCATGCCTGCCTTGGGTTCGCGCTGCATGCCCAGAAGGTCGCAGACTGCTCGGGCCAATTCCGCCATTGGAAAGGGTTTGAACAGGATATGACTGACGCCCAGTTGCCGGGCCCGCTCACAGACTTCAGCGGTCGGGTGCCCTGTGATCAGTACAAAATGACAATTCCTGTTCTGGCGGACAGCATCGAGCACCTCAAAGCCTTCCATGTCGGGCAAGCGGTAATCGAACACCATCACATCGGGGGCAAACTTCTCGGCTTCACCGATACCCGTCGCCCCATCATGTGCAATCCGGACGTCCAACGCTTGCGCCTGAAGGTAATCCTTGAGGTTTTCGGCAAGGAGTTGTTCGTCTTCGACAACCAGTACTTTGTTTAACAAGGTCGACTCCTTGAACCACAGGTCCGATGTTCCAGCCCTGGGAGTACGCGCCTTACTGAGGCTAACGCACACTTCATGCCAGGCCGGGCGCCGGTTTTATTACCGTTGCACGTCTTTGATTTCCATGAAAAAACCATTTCGTCCAGATTCCCCGTCCCCCAAAGACGGGGGAAGCGTACGGAGAGGCTCTGAAGCTTTTCCCCACTATTGGGGGGGAACCTTCACTCATCGTCAATCCGTTCGATGCGATTGCTTGATCGCAGCTGCGCCAAGGCCTGTAGACGAGCCTTGAGCTGTTGCTGTCGGGCAAGATAAGTCCTGACCATTTCAAGCCCCTGCTCTTCTGAGACATTGGCCGCCTCCCAGTGGTTCTGCAAATAAATCAAATGCCAGCCAACGGCCGTGCGCACCGGTTCGCTGACGGCGCCCGGGGCCAGGGCAAAAGCGGCCGCCTCAAACTCCGGGTACATGCGCCCGCGAGGAAAGGCGCCCAGATCACCGCCCTCCGCGGCGGACGCGTCTTCGGAACCGGCCCGGGCCACGCTGGCAAAGTCCTGACCCTGACTGATTTTCACCCGCATCTCCTCTAAGCGTAGTCGCGCCGCCTCAACTGTGGCGGAATCGGCGCCCTGAGGCACTTTGACCAGGATGTGCCGGGCCTGGACTTCTTCGGGCCGGCTCATCTCGGCGCGGTGTTCAGCATAGAACGCGCGGACCTGTTTTTCGTCCGGGCCGGTGACCTTGGTCAGTTCGGCGAACACCTGCTGGGCCGCCAGCTCGCGACGGGTGTACTCGGCAAAACCGGCCTCGTCGAACCCGGCATCCTGCAGACGCCGGGCGAACACCTCGGCGCCGCCCATGGCCTGGCGGGTCTGATCGACCTGGCTTTGCACCGTGGCGTCACTGATCACCAGCCCGCGCTTGACGGCTTCCTGCCACAGCAATTCCTTGTCGATCAAGGCTGTCAGCGCCGCCTGCCGCAAATGCTTGTAGGCCTTGGGATTACGAATGCTGGCCACCGCCCGGCCCTGATCCTCCAGGTACTCGGCGAAGTAACGCTCGAGGCGAAACGCGGAGATTTCCTCACCATTGACCCGCGCGGCGGCCGGGCCATTATTGCAGAACGCCATGGGAACCCACATCGTCAGCAGGATCAGCAGCGTGTTGAGCTTCATCATCGACCTCCCATCAAGGTGCGGCGGCAATCGGTTTATAAGGGGCGACCAGGTAAAAACGCTGGCCGGGCAAGTCCACGGTGACGATATGCGCGCCACGCAAACCCAGGCGACGACCCGGCCCGAAGCTGATCAGCGGGGTCAGCCCGGTATCAAAGTCATGCAGGCCTTCCAGGGCACTGATCAGTTTTTCGCGGCTGGCATCGCGGCCGGCCTGCTTCATGCCTTCGCTGAGCAGCAGCATCGAACTGAACGCGCCGACTTGCAGCACCGCGTGTTCGCCGCCAAGGCCCTGGTGTTCGCGCAATTGGGTCAGGGCCAGGCGTCCGGCCAGCGTCCAGTCACTGGGCACGAACGGATACGCCAGGAATACCCGCTGGGAAAAACCACTGGGCACCTGAAACAGATCGCCTGCCACCTGGTTCGACGCGGCGAACAGGTAAGGCACCTGCCCCGCCCTCTGCAAACGTTCGGCGAGTTGACTGAAACCACCGCCGCTGCCCAGGTAAAACACCGACCGCGAGCCCAATGGCAGTTCGTCCTGCGCCGAGGCATAGGCTTTGAGGGTGACCTTCTGCCAGGCATGGTCCTGCAAGTACTGGCCGAGATTCTGCGCCGCCAGCCGTTGGCTCGGCTCGTCCGGGTAGGTGATCAGCGTCGGCCCCTGGAGCACGCGCAAACTGTCGGTGGCGTAATCGGCCAGGGCGATCAGTTGCTCGCGCAAGCCCGGCAGCGGTTCAAAAATCTGCCGACTGGACTGCGCCGAGCCCAGCAGCGACAGCGGTCCGATCAGGGGTATTCCGGCCCGTTCCAGGCGCGCGGCCAGGTCCGAGTCCAGTGCCGGTACCAGTGGCGCGATCAGGGCGAACACCTGTTCCTGCTCGATCAACCGGTCCAGCGCCTGCTCGGCACTGGCGCGATCGGGGCCGGGGTCGAGGATGGTCAGGCGTAATTGCCGGCCATGAATCCCGCCCGACTGGTTGATCCGCGCCACACTGCCGTTGAGCACCGCCGCCACCGTGGCGCCCTCCTCGGCCAACGGTCCCCGCGCCGGCAACAAGGTGCCCAGGTGCAGGCTGTCGGGGGTCAGGCCCGGGTCGCGCTCATCTGCTAAGCGCTTGAGGTAGGCCGTGAGGTTGCGCTGATCATTCATCGACAGCACGAATCGCGGCATCGCCGGGTCGAGCCGATTGTTGCCGGGGTCACGTCCTTCCTGAATCGCCCGCGCCAACGTGCCCTCGGTATAGGCCGGGTAACTGCGGCCGTTGATTTGCTGCTGGCCGTAGTGACTGGTCAGCCGCGACCAACTCAGATCCGGCGGTCGCACCCCGCCTTCGGGTCGCCCCAGGCCATCGGCGCCGTGGCAATTGGCGCAGGGCAGGCTGCTGGCCGGCAGCAGCATATCGGCCGCGCCGACCCGGGCCATGATCGGCTCACCACTCCCGGACAGCCCCTCGCGGTACAGCCGTTTGCCGGCGCTTTCGCTGGGGCTCAGCGGCAACGCCTGGGCGGTAAGGCTGATGCCACCGAGCAGGAACAGGACGAGGGCGAGTGCGCTTTTCATGGCGCGACTCAACGACCGACCACAGGCATTGTCAGCAACTGCAAGCGCTGGGCAATGGCGGCAGCCGGGGCATCGGGACGGATCTTGCTCCAGCGTTTATTGGCCACGTCCCCCACGATCAACTGCGTGGAATGCTGTTCGGGGCTGGGCACGATCTGGCCGATGCGCCCCAGTACGAGGTCCATCTGGGCCTTGTCGCCCGTAAGAAAAAGCCAGTGGGGCCCATTGACGCCCTGCTTCAAGGTGTAAGCCTTGAGCACCGCCGGGGTGTCCCGCAGCGGATCACTGGTAAGGGAGATGAAGGTAATGCCGTCGGCCTTGTCACCCAGCACCTCGCGAACTTCCTTGAGTTTGCGGGTGATCAGCGGGCAGGCATCGTTGCAACTAGTGAAAATCACGTTCAGCAGCACCACACGGTTTTGCAGCGCATCGCTATAGAAACGCAAGGTATTGCCGTCCTGGTCCTGCAACGGTGTGTCGGTGAACCAGGTTTTCGCATCGCGTGTACCTGTGGCCGGTTGTGCGGCGGTCACGGCGGGCGCGGAGAGTGCGTGCCCTTCGTGGGAAAACGCCATACAGCTGACAATACAAAAGCACATGGTCAGGAGGATCAAAAAGAGCGCTTTCATGGCTGTTGCTCCATGGCGATGGCGGTGTGTTTGGCGTGGGTGTTGCGCTGGCCACTGAGTTTCTCGACTTCACGGGTCAGCACGGCCGGGTCGGTGAAGCCGTAATAGCGGGTCCAGTGGCGACTGTTGCCGTCCCCCACCAGGATCAGTGGCTGATGGCTCTTGAAGTCGCCGCTGAAGGTGCCGAGGCCCTTGAGGGTTTCGTTGATCGATTGCGAGCTGCCGGTGAGCCAGCTCCAGCCCGGTCCCTTCTGGAAGTTGCGGGCGTAGTCGTTCAGGCGCTTGGCGTCATCGCGCTGCGGGTCGATGCTGATCGACACCAGTTGCACCTCACTGCCCACCCGTGCCCCAAGCTGTTTCTGCACCTTGCCCATGATCGACGACACCACCGGGCAGACCGTGGTGCAACTGGTGTAGATGAAACTCATCACCACAATCTTGTTGGTCACCAGATCTTTTTCCAGGCGCACCGCTTTGCCGTTCTGGTCCTCCAGCGTCACGTCGGCGAATTTGACCTGGGCGCTCTCCGAACGGGCGGCTTTGGCGGGCATGTCATGCCCGGCATGCTCATCCGCCGAGTGGGCCAGGGCTTGCCCGATACCGACAGCCAACAGGCAGAACGTCAGCAGTCCACGATGTGCAAATCGGTTCATGTCGAATTCCTCTTCAGTGGGCGTCGCCGGGCAGGACCCGAACGCTGGCAAAAGTCTGGTCGTCGAAACTCGCCCCCAGGGACGCCGCACGCACGTGCAGGTACCAGGCACCGCTCTGGTCGAGGGTCACCGGGGCTTCATAGATGCCGTTGCCGACATCCAGCGCGGCGACTTCCTGGGTCCGCGACGTCGGGGCGCGGAAGTAGCGCACCTGCACGTCCTTGACCCCGCTGCGCTGCGTCTTCTGTTTGCCCTGGACGATGCGAAAGCGCACGACATAAGGGCTGCCAAGGGTGGCGATGGAGCTGTCGAGCAGGAACTCCACTTTCGGTGCTCCAGCGTGCTGCACGCGTGTGGTGTCCGGTTCCACCAGCGTGGTGAAGCAATGGATGATGTTCGGTTGATTGAGCAGGAAGGCCACGTCGAAACGCCCGGCGGCCGGCAGCTTGATCCGCGCGCTGTACAGCCCCGGCTCGACTTCGCGCAGGCTGCGGTCGATGACCATCGCCGCGCGCGCCACTTGCCCGCGATTGGGGTAACCGGACATCGGCGCGTTCATGCCTTCGGCGTAGAAGTAGGTGGTGTTGTCCACCGGGTTGACCACGAACACCGCGTTGTCATCACGCGACACCGCCAGGCTCGATGCCAGCGGCAAATCGCCGGCCAGCCGTGGCGCCTGTGGCCCGGCCTCGAAACCCTGGCTGATTGGCGTGCGGCCCTCACCGAGCGACGACAGGTTGATCATCGTCACCTTGGCCGAGGCCAGGCCGCGCACGTAGGCGTAGGCCTTGGTGAACACCACTTGGTAGGGTTCGGCGGAGACGTCCAGTTGATGGATCAGTGAATCGGTGGCGGCGTCGATCACCGAGGCCTGGTTCTCCAGGGTATTCAGGACGATGCCGAAACGACCGTCGGCGCTGAATCCCATCGGGCCCAGGCCTTGTTTCATCTTGATCACCCGGCGCACGGCGAGGCTGGCGGTATCGACCACGGTCACTGTGCCGTCCTTGCCATCAGCCACGTACACCGCCTGGGACAGCGGCGAGTACGCCACCGACAACGGATGCGAGCCGGTCTTGAGTTGTTTGCTGAGGGTCAGGCTGGCGATATCGATGATGCTCAGGGTGCCGTCGTCGCGGTTGCTGACGAAAGCGTAACGGCTGTCTTTGCTGAAGGCGATTTCGTGGTGACCGGCACCGGTGGCCAGGTGTTTGAGGGTTTTCAGGCTGCGAGTGTCGATGACCGTGACCCCGGATTCGTCGGCGGTTTTCGCGTTGTTGCCGACCCACAGCAGACGTTCGTCCGGTTGCAAGGCCACGCGCACCGGGTTACTACCGGCGGCTACCGAGTCGATCACCTTGAACTGTTCGCTGTCGATCACCGCCACTTCCCCGGCCGTGGGCATCGAAACAAACACGCGTTTGTTGTCCCTCGGGGTGACCCAGTCCATCGGCGGTTGCTTGATGTCGATCCGCGCCATGGTGCTGGTGATACCGCCCACCGACACCGAAGGATCGACCACCGTGACGCTGGCATCGCGGTTCATCACCAGCAGGAAGTAGCTGTTGAGGTCGAGCAGCGGCCGCGCGCCGATGCTTGATTTGAGAAACACCCCGACCCGGGATTTGCAGCTGCGTTCGCGCCCTTGGGCCTGGTCGGCGGCGATGGTTTCCGGGTCGAGCCAGGCACCGGGTGCGACACCGGACAGTGGCTGGCCCGAAGCGCTGTCAGTGACCCGAAAACGCACGTCGGCGAAGCCCCCTTCGCGCAGCACGCCGTCCTCGGCCAGCGGCTTGACCTCAAGCGCCACCGACACCCCGTCGCGCTCCAGTTTCTGGCCGGTCCAGGTGTCTGGCAGCGCGATCTCGCTGAGCATGTCCGGCGGGGTCGTGCGCCATACCCCCAGCCAGATCAGCGCCAACCCGACAACCAGCGCACACCCGGCGATTTTGATGGTCCTGTTCATGTCGCATCTCCCCTTACAGATCCTTGTCTGCCTTTCCCCTTGTAGGAGCGAGGCTTGCCCGCGAAGGCGTCATCGGCCACACCTCCAACACCGAGGTGAACCCTTCGCGGGCAAGCCTCGCTCCTACAGGGGCGGTGTCGCCCCTTTCCGGCGGTTACGGCGCGGGGGCCGGTTCAGGTTCGTTGGTCACCCGCAGCAATCCCCACAGCCCGGCGGTGTTGCCGTAGGCGGCGTAATCACGGAACAGGTAGTCGCCGGGTATCGCATTGCTGCCCCCGGCGCTCGGGTGCATGAAGCTGAAGTGCGCCGCCGGCAGGATGCTTTCGTGGGCACCGATGTACATCGACATCGGGTTGTAGCCGAACCGCACCGAACCCACCCCCGGCGAACTCATCGGATACCCACCGGTATCGCTCTTCTCCGACTGGAACGGGTTGAGCGACCAGACGTGACCGTCAAGCTGGAAGGTCGTGCCACGGCTGCCACCGGTAGGCAACATGATGTGCGTGCGGAACGGTTGCCCCGGCTTCACATACAACACCGGCGTCTGCGGATCGCCGCCCACCAGCGCATTGCTGTACGCCATGTGCGCGTTAGGCACGTCGCCGTAACCATGACCATCGGCATGACCGAATGGCGCGTCCGGTGGCAGGCCGAAGCGGAACCACATCGGCTCGGTCTTGTAGTTGATGGCCATGCTCGAGTTGTCCTGCGGATCGGTCGGTACACCGGCCTCCGACGCAATACCTTCCACCGGACGACCATTGGCCCAGCGCATGTTCAACGCCTTCTGCCAGACCATCGCGAAGTCGCGGTAAGTGGTTTGCCCCGGCGCAGTCACCGTTGCCGTCACTTTGCGGGCATCGTCAACCCAGGTCGCGCCAATCGGCAGGATGCTCATCGCACCGCCAAGGCCTTTTTGTCCCTGCTTGATGACGTCCGCCGGGGTGAAGTTCAGCCCGCCGAACTCCACCGCCGTGGCGTTGATGTTGTCGACACTGCGGCCCAGTTGCGTGATCGGCTTGCCTTCACGCTCCAGGTGCCCGGCGTAGTACTGATAGGTACGCGTCGGGTACGCGCCGGTGTTGCCAACACGGGGCGGTACGGTCTGGATCGGGTTGGCGCCGACGTTGGTGCCGTCGGATTTGGTGATGTCGTACGCCAGCAGTTGCGCGTGCAGGCCAACGTGGCTGGACGGCCGCATCAGGTTATTGCTGAAGGTGGTCGAACCCTCGCTACCGTTGCGGTCACGCTTGACCATGCCCATCACCGAAGCCGTCTGGGTCAGGTCCGGCATGACGCTGGGCAGCCGGTTTTCCAGGGTGATGTTGATGCAGTCACCGGCCGCTGCACGCAGCACCAGCGGTTCGACGGGGACACCGGGTTTGAGCTTGCCGGTGATCGGATCGAGGTCAGCCTTGCGCACATAGAGGATCGCCGTCGGGTCATGCAGCGGCCCGCTTTGCCCGCCGATGGTGAAAGTCGTTCCATCCTCGGGATCATTCACCGTGACCTGAGGAATGCTCACGGGCCGCGAGTTGTACACCAAGGTCCCACCCGCCGCATTCAACGGCCCGCCGACGTGTTGCCCAAGCCCTGCCGGGTCGCCGATGGCCAGGCTCAACGGGTTGCCGAGGATGTCGTTGGCCAGCGCCGCGACCACTTCATAGTTGCGTTGCACGGTCGGACGGGTGCCGATGCCGTTCGGGTTGGCACCGATCCGCGGGCAGCTGCCGTCAAACGCCACCGTGTTGCGCATACCGGCCGGTTTCGCGTTGTTCGGCAGCGCGAACAGGTCGCTGCGCTGGGCCGTGTAGTTGCGCATCACGCCCCAGATTCCGCTCCAGTAACCTTCCAGGGACGCGTCCATCGAGTACAGATAATCACCCGTGGTCGCCGCCGAACTGGACAGCATCGAGACCGGCGCAATGAAGCCCATCTGTTCGGAGATCCCGATCATCTGCGACGAGCGCCAGCCAGAGTTGGAGCTGTTGCCGTAACCGGAACCGCTTTGCAGCCACTTCACGCCGTGCAGGGTCACGTTGTGCTCTTCTTCGTGACCGCCGGCGTGCACCCGCAACCGCACATTGTCACCGGTGTAGGTGCGCAGCATTGGGGTGAACGGGTCACCCGGCTCCGCGCCGCCCTTGTTGATGTGCGGCGGGAACAGCGTGGTGCCGCCGGTTGGGCCGGTCGCTGCAGTGACCAGGTTTGGCGCCAGGTTCATCGCCGGGATGGCGCGATCGGTGCGGCTTTGCATGGCGTACGCCAAGTCACCGCCGAGGCCGTCAGCCTGCATGCCGCGCTTGCCGTCCGGGCCGACCTTGTTCGGGTCGTACACCCGCAGGGCCAACGGTTCGTTGCGGTAGTTGACCACGAACATGCCAGGGTCATCGACCGAGATGGCTTGCGGGCATGGCCGGCTTGGGCAGCCGGGCGTCAGCCCGCCGCGGGCTTCGATCACCTGTTCAAGCAGCGTCTCGGCTTCCTTGCGCACTGGCGGGTTGATCGCGTAGCGGAAGCTGTCAGCGGTGGCCGGGAACGCTTGCGGGTTTGGCACGCCGTTCGGGCCAGCGCCCACGTACACACCGGCTTCATAGGCGTGCTGGAAGTCGCTGTATTCGAGGAAGAACTCACGGAAGCTGTCGTTCTTGCCGTCACCGTCCAGATCACCGGTAGAGACCACCGCTTGCCATGAAGTAGGCCCGCCGTCCTGCCGCGCGCCGCTGTACAACGGCTCGCCGGTTTCGGCGTGGAACCAGGTGGAACCGGCCGGTTCAGCCAGCACGGTGGCGTACAGGCCAATCTGCTGGTGAGTCGATGGGCCCAGGTGGTCGTGGGTAAAAATGGTCCCCAGGCCACGGTCGACACCTTTGGCGTTCACCACCGGATCGACAAACCAGCGCTGCATGGCCGTGCGCGCCCCGACCCAGTCGGCCCGGCCATATTGGCCGAAGAACGGGTGATTCTTGGCCTTCGGACAGGCCGGTGTGCCGTCACGCGGATCGGTGCCTTGGCACTGGTTGAACTCGCGAATGGCGTGGATGCGCTCTTGCACCGCGCCGGGGGAAAGCACGCCGTCCTCGTAGTTCCAGCCGTTGGCCGAACCGTCGGCCGCGGTCAGGTCCCATTTCGGCAGGTGAATATGCTGGCCGATCACGTCCGTCGGCGTGCGCACCTGATAGTCGTCCATCTCATAGGTGGCCGGCACCAGGTTGGTTTGCTGGTATTGCACGCAGTCGAACGTGTTCATGCGCATCACCAGCGGTTCTGGCGGACGCTGCTTGTTGATCACTGGCCAGGCGTCTTCCCACAGCGCCAGAATCCGCGCTTGCGGGAAGTGATAACCGACCTTGTTGTAGACCGCATCGAACTGAATGTTCGCGGCTTTGTAAATCCGTGGACGGTCGGCGGTGAAGGTCGAGGAACCGGTAAAGGACATGCCGTCGACCCGTTCGCCGCTGTTGAATTCGCCGGTGCCGGCACTGCTGGTCAGGCGTTTTTGCCGGTCGTCCATGCACGGTTCATAGTACGGCGCCCCAGCAATCGGTAAGGCGCCGTTGGTGCGGAAGTTGCGCGCCACCACTTGATTACCCGGCAGCACGGCGAAGCTTGGGTGGTCTTTTTTGGCGTGGAACGCCATGGCCGCCTGTTCGACTTCGGTGCCCTCTTCCGGCATATAAATCGGTTTGGCGCGGGTCACTTCCTTGGAGAAATCCAGGGACGTGGTGATAGTATTGGCCTGGCCACCGGCGGAGAAACCGTCCAGGGAGTGGCGCCCCAATCCGCCGTCCCAGCCACCGGACTGAGCCGGGTCGAGGTTCGCCCACAAGGCGTTGCCGCTGGTCTTCAAGGCCTGGGCCTTGGCGGCGTCGAGCATGTCCAGCGGCGGTGTTGGTGGACGTTGGCCGACCGAACTTTCCATGCCGCCGATCCAGAACGGATAGCCAGGGTTTTTCAGGCTGCCGTCAGCATTGCGGTTGGCTTCGCTGCGATCCACCAGGGCCAGCGAACCGATGGCTTGAGCACCGCCGTTGCCGCCATGATGTTCGCCGTCGTCGTCCTCCTCGTCATCGTCGTCATCACCACCGGCCACCAGGGTTTCGCCGATCTTCGGCACGACCGCAACCTTGCCGGGCATCGGCGCCATGGCTTTGCCCGGCAGCGGCACGACCGCAGGAATCGGCGTACCGGCAATGATCTCGCCATCGGGCAAGGCCCGGGCGCCCGCCGCCGGTTTACCGCTGCGCAACGCATAAGGTTCGCGGTGATAACCGTCGGCGCCCTGCTGCGACACCTCAAGTTTGGTGCCTTCTTCAAACACATCGTGCACCCGCCACATGCTCCACATGCCTTGGGCGAAGTGCGGGTAGAAGTGGCAGTGATAAATCGCATCGCCGGCGACGCGGTTGCGGTTGCCCGAACCACCGTTGGCGATTTCATAGGTGTAGCCGGCGCCCGGACCAATGCCTTGGGCGTCGACATAATCGGAGTTGTCATCGTTGGGGTTGAACAGCCACTGGTGCCCGTGCAAGTGGAAGATGTGTTGCTCATGGCCGTTGTGGGTGTTGCGGAATTTGACGAAGTCCCCGATGTAGCTGTGGTTGACGTTGGACGGCTCGGACGGGTACAGCGCCATGGTCGCCTTGACGCCGACCTGATCGGCCCTCGGTGTCTGGCCAGGAAGAATGCCTTCCAGACCGGCGTTGGCCGGCACGTCCACCAGCATTGCGACGTCGCCGACGGTGTGCGAGCTGAGGAAGAATTCTTCATAGGCGCAGGACAGGCAGTCGTGCATCGGCCCCACGCCCAAACGGTTGGCGACTACTTCGGCGCCCATGCCGCCGGAGCCGTAGTTGATCATGAACGAGTCGCGGGTCGGCTCCAGCACGTGGGCCATCACCGGGTCTGCAAAGTAGGCCGGGAATGCCTGGGTCGCGGCGGTTTCATCCTGGAATTGCGAGGCGAAATCGCGGAACGGTTCCAGCCGATTTGGCAGTGCCGGGTTGCGTTTGCCGATGGCTTCCAGCGGATAGGTCGACGGCGGGAAGCTGCCATCGGCGTTGCTGCCCATCACGATCGCGTCGCTCTCGCTGGAAATGATTTCATTGCCGTCGACCATGTTGATGATCGGCGTGCCGGCCTTGCCTTCGCGGATCCACGGCTCGCGCTGCGGGTAGCGCGCCTGGTAATCGACGATCGGCTGCCCGGCCGGCGTGCGGCCAGCGCTGGCCAGACGCATTTCCTCTTCGGTCACGGTGTTGCGATAGGTGCGGCCGCCCTTGGGCACCACCACCACTTCGCCGAAAAGGCCGTTGGCGACGTTGCCCGCATCCCCTTCACCGCCGAACGTCGCGCCACGGCTGCTGGCGGCAAACGCCCCTTCGCGCTCGGCGTACAAGGTATAGGAACGGGTGGCGCCCGGAGGGATCAAGGTATTGGCGTTGCGCCCGGTATAGGAGGCGATGTCGTCGATGCTGTTGACCGCCTGCATGCCGTTGACCTGGAAGCCGACATGGCGGTCGGTGACCTGCTCGTCGACCTTGAACTCGTCTTCGTTGCCGACGGCGACTTCACCTTCAATCTCACCTTCTTCCTCTTCCCCACTTTCGTGGCTGCCAGGGTTGGCCTGATACGCCAGCAGGTTCTGCAGGTTGATGGTCAGGCAATCTCCGGCGGCGACGCGCAGCACCAGCGGACGCGGACGCTTGTCGGGCCGCAGCGAGACTTTGCCCGGCACCGCCGCACCGCCCTGGGCCAGGGACATATTATGGTCATCGACCACATCGCGGCGCAGGGCGAACATCATGCCGTTGACGTTCTGCGCGCCGAGGCGGTTGAACATCAGCGGCTGGTCCAGTGCCACGACGTTAGCCACCAGATTACGCTCGCAGCGTGCCGCTGCCTCTGCCAGCTCCATGCCAACCATCGAAGCTACCAAGAGCAGGAATTGTAAAAGGGTCGGAGCGTAAGGTATGCCGGTCATGATCACGGGCCTCGCTGTGGGTGCTCACAGGAATAATTCTCGACAAATCCGCTAGAGCAATCCGCATGCCATAAATAATTCGGTTAATTTTCAATTAGTTACAGATATCACTTAACAACTCGGGGGATATTCCCCCACTTATTCCCCACTTTCCTGACCGCCGATAACGCCTATCCCGTAGCAACCCGTTCCCTGTGTAGCAGCTGTCGAGCCTGCGAGGCTGCGTTCGGCTGCGCAGCAGTCGTAGAATCAGCCAGCGCGGTGTTTCAGGTAGACCGCGTCATCAGGTTTCACGACGGCTGCGCCGCCGAACGCAGCCTCGCAGGCTCGACAGCTGCTACAGGATCGGGGCGGTCCTGGCGTGTTGCCCCACATGTGGGGAAATCCCCAATCACAGTGGCGCGTCCACGGCCAGGCCCTGCAAACGCCGGTATTGGCGCAGGACACTGGGCACATAACGCTGGGTTTCGGCGAACGGCGGGATCACCCCGCCACGGCTGAGCACCGCTTGCGGCCCGGCGTTGTAGGCCGCCACGGCGAGGCTGATGTCGTTGTCGAACATGGTCATCAGGCGCTTGAGATAACGGGCGCCGCCCTGGATGTTGGCCTTGGGGTCGTAGACATCGGCCACCCCCAATTCCCGTGCGGTGTCGGGCATCAATTGCATCAGCCCGCCCGCGCCTTTGGCTGACGTCGCGCCAGAGTTGTAGCGAGACTCGGCCTGGATCACCGCATGCAACAGCGCCGCCGGTAAGTGATTGGCCGTGGCCGCCGCCGAAACCAGCTCGGCATAGGGTTGCGCGGCGATCATCTGCGGTTGCTGATCGAGGCTGACCAGCGCCTTTTCGGGCTCATGAATCACCCGTTCATACGTGCGGCCGGGACGGTGGACATTGGACAAAACGTAGCTGCCCTTGGTGTCCACGGAAACGAACACATCGGCCTGAGCGACGCCGGTCAGCAGCAGCCAGCCGAGCAGTCCTGTGGTGAGTGTTTTCATTTTTTTGCCTCCCCTGACCGGCCCCGAAAAATGGGGGTATTGCCCCAATGGCCGGTAGTAAACCAGCCATACGCAAGCACTGTGCCGAAAGCCCGAAGGCCTGTATTTCAGGGGTTGCAGAAGGATGTCCGGGGGTGAGCATGGCAATTGCATAGGCCTTTATTGCGACCCTTCTGCCGACTCTGTGAGGTCATCATGAATCAGCGTGTGAATCGTGCCCCGCGTACCCAAAGCGGGTTCACCCTGCTCGAACTGTTGGTGGTGCTGGTGGTGCTGGGGCTGTTGGCCGGCATCGTCGCGCCGAAGTATTTCGCCCAACTGGGCCGCTCCGAAGTGAAGGTGGCCAAGGCGCAAATCGAAGGCCTGGGCAAGGCGCTGGATTTGTACCGTCTGGAGGTCGGCCATTACCCGTCGACCGAACAGGGCTTGCAGGCGCTGGTCACCGCGCCCAGCGATGAAACCAAATGGACCGGCCCTTACCTGCAGAAGAAACTGCCGCAGGATCCGTGGGGCCGTAACTACACCTATCGCTACCCCGGCGAAAACGGCGAGTACGACCTGCTGTCCATGGGCAAGGACGGCCAACCCGGCGGCGAAGGCGAGAACGCCGAAGTCACCAGTTGGCAATGACAGGAGTGGCGACCATGCGCTTTCATCTCAAGGCTGTGGGCAAGGCCGGTGTGGTGTCGATGACCGTCGAGGCGCCCGGCCACAGCGAAGCCCGGCGCATCGTCGAAGACCAGGGCCTGCGGGTGGTCAGCCTGCACGCCGAGCGGCACTGGCGAGCATTGCGCCTGCAAAAGCGCGAGACCTTCAACCTGGTGTTGTTCAGCCAGGAACTGACCACGCTGCTCAACGCCGGCCTGCCGTTGATCGATGCGCTGGAAAGCCTGGCGGAAAAGGAAAATGCGCCACAGGCGCGTAAAACCTTGAGCGAACTGGTGCGCCTGCTGTACGAGGGCAAATCGTTCTCCCAGGCGTTGGCCCAGTTGTCGGCGGTATTCCCGCCGCTCTACGTGGCGCTGGTCCAGTCCAGCGAGAAAACCGGTGCCGTGGGCGATGCCTTGGGCCGCTATGTCAGCTATCGCCAGCGCATGGACGAGGTTCGGCAAAAAATCGTCAGCGCATCGATCTACCCCTTGCTGTTGCTGGTGGTGGGCGGTGGCGTGGTGTTGTTTCTGATGGGCTACGTCGTGCCGCGCTTCAGCCTGGTGTTCGAAGGGCTGGGGTCGAACCTGCCGTGGTTGTCGCAAATCCTGATGAGCAGCGGGATGTTTCTGCACGCGCATCAGGCTGAATTCTTCGGCACGTTTGCGGCCATCATCGTCGCCCTCGGCTTCCTCCAGCGGCAACCGGCCTTTCGTCGAGGCGTGGACCGGGTGATCGAAAAACTCCCGGCGGTTCATCAACGCATCTTCATGTACGAACTCGCGCGTTTTTATCGCTCCCTGGGGATTCTGCTGCAAGGCGGCATCCCGCTCGTCACCGCCATGGGCATGGTCCGCGGCCTGCTCACCGTCGCCTCCCGTGCACGCCTGGACCAGGCTTGCGAACGGGTGCGCGAAGGTCAATCGCTGTCCACCTCGCTGGAACTCAATCACCTGGTGACGCCGGTGTCCCTGCGTTTGCTGCGTGCCGGCGAACAGTCCGGCAACCTCGGACAGATGATGGAGCGCAGCGCCGACTTCTACGACGAAGAAATCAGCCGCTGGATCGAATGGTTCGTGCGGCTGTTCGAACCGCTGCTCATGACCTTCATCGGCCTGCTGATAGGGGTCATCGTGATCCTGATGTACATCCCGATTTTCGAGTTGGCCTCCAGCATTCACTGACCCGGAACAGGGTCGCCCTGCACGATGCAATGCCTATTTTCGTTGCAACCGAATAAATCCGTTCGTTGCGGTGTTTACCAACGTTCCAACTGAATTTATGAATGCAGCACGTTGCATTGTTCATCAACGTTCCAATCTGAATAAGAAGACGGAGAACGACATGCACATCAACAAGCTTTTACTGGCAGTCGCTATTGGCGCAGTCTTGTCGGCGTCTACCGTATTGATACCGGACAGCCTGTCCGGTGTTTCGAGTGCTCAGGCCAAGGATGGTGGGGGTGGCGGAGGTTCTGGTGGCGGCGGCGGGGGCGGCTCCGGTGGTGGAGGCGGTGGTGGCGGCAATGGCGGTGGCGGAGGCGGTTCTGGCGGTGGTGGCGGCGGCGGCGGCGGCGGCGGTGGAAACGGTGGCGGCGGCAATGGTGGCGGTCACGGTGGAAACGGCGGCGGCAGCAGCGGCAGTGGTCACGGTGGAAGCGGCAGTGGCGGCAACAGTGGCAATGGCGGCAACGCCGGCAGCGGTCACAGTGGCAGCGACCATGGTTCGGGGCATTCCGGCAACACCGCTTCATCCTCCGGGCGCAGTGGCACCCACGCCGAACCGGGTGACGATCACGGGGTCCATCAAGCAGGCGAAGTCGGCCACAATCGCGGCGTTCATCACGCCGGTGAAATCGGCGACGACCACGGCGTGCATCGCGCCGGCGAAATCGGTGACGACCACGGCGTACATCGCGCCGGCGAAATCGGCGATGACCACGGCGTGCATCGCGCCGGCGAAATCGGCGACGACCACGGCGTGCATGTCGGTGGCGAGCCTGGCGACGACAAACGGACCTGACAACCGCTGATGGTCAATCAACCCACAAAACCCTGTGGGAGCGGGCTTGCTCGCGAAAGCGGAGTGTCAGATGACATCAATGTCGACTGACCCACTGCCTTCGCGAGCAAGCCCGCTCCCACATTAAATCGCGTGGATGTCACAGGCAGCCGATCTACAAAACGTCCTCCGTCTGATCCAGCCGCTCGCGCAAAAACTCGATCAACGCCTGCACCGGTCGCGAACGCTGACGGTGCTGCGGATACACCGCCGATAGCGTCAGTGGCTCAGGCCGAAACTCATCCAGCACCGGCACCAGCCGCCCGTCCTTCAACGCCGCACCGACAATGAACGTCGGCAAGTAAGTAATCCCCATCCCGGCAATGGCCGCGTCCCTGAGCAACTCCCCGTTGTTGACTCGCATCCGCCCGGTGACGTTAACCGTCAACGGCTTGCCCGATCCTTCGAAACGCCATTGCACTTGCCGCCCGTGGCCATAAGGCAGGCAGTCATGCGCGTGCAAATCTTCGGGTTTGAGCGGCGTACCGCGTTCAGCCAGGTAAGCCGGACTCGCGCAGTACACCCGCTGAATGGAGGCGATGCGGCGCGCAATCAGTGTCGAGTCTTCCAGAATGCCAATGCGCAACGCCAGGTCGTAGCCCTCGCCGAGCAAGTCCACCGGGCGATCGCTCAAATCCACTTCCACTGTGACATCGCGATAACGCTGCAAGAACACCGGCAACAGAAGCCCCAGATGCGCCAGCGCAAACGACAACGGCGCGCTCACACGAACGGTCCCGCGCGGTTCGGTGGTCTGGCCGGCGATGCCCTGCTCCACTTGCTCGACTTCACTGAGCAGGCGCAAGGCCGACTCGTAATAACTCTGCCCCAGCGGCGTCACGTCCAGGCGCCGGGTCGAGCGATTGAGCAGCCGCACGCCCAGGCGCTCTTCCAGCTGCATCAGCCGTCGGCTGACGAATTGCTTGGACAGACCCAGTTGATCGGCCGCTGCGGTGAAGCTGCCAGAGTCCATGACCTGGCAAAACATGCGCATATCTTCGAACGGATTCATTGTCACGCCCTGACTGACAGTCAGAGCCTTTATAGCCGCTTTCTCCCTTCCCGACACCCTATTAACGGATATCAGCGCGCCTGTAGGAGCGAGCTTGCTCGCGATGGACGTTAACGATAACGCGTGTTGGCTGGATAAACGCGTCGCCTTCAGGTCCATCGCGAGCAAGCTCGCTCCTACAGGGATCAGTGTTTTTACTTGGAGGTGAGCACCGAATAGCTGTTCATCAGGTTGCGGTAGTTGGGAATGCGCGGCGACAGCAGGTTCGCCAGGCCTTCCATGTCGTTGCGCCAGTCGCCTTGCAGCTCACACGCCACCGAGAACCAGTTCACCAGTTGTGCGCCGGCTGCCGCCATGCGTGCCCAGGCTGCCTGCTGCACGGTTTCGTTGAAAGTACCCGACGCATCGGTCACCACGAACACTTCAAAACCTTCCGCCAACGCCGACAGTGTCGGGAAGGTCACGCACACGTCGGTCACCACACCCGCGATGATCAGTTGCTTACGGCCCGTGGCTTTAACCGCTTTGACGAAATCTTCGTTGTCCCAGGCGTTGATCTGGCCTGGACGCGGGATGTATGGCGCGTCCGGGAACTGCTCTTTGAGCTCTGGCACCATCGGGCCGTTCGGGCCGTTTTCGAAGCTGGTGGTAAGGATGGTCGGCAGCTTGAAGAACTTGGCCACGTCGCCCAGGGCCAGCACGTTGTTCTTGAATTCGTTGGGCGAGAAGTCCTGCACCAGTGAGATCAGGCCGGTCTGGTGGTCGACCAGCAGCACAACGGCGTCATCTTTGTTCAGGCGTTTGTACGGAACGTTGCTCATGTGAAACTCCTCGATGGATGGATGTCGCTTAAGGCGCCGGCACACTGGACCGGCGCTTTTTTAGTAATCGTCAGAAGGCAAAGCACGAGCAACCGAAGGCGCCCCAGAACCCGGCGAAATCGCTGACCGGCGCGTTCGACAAGCGCGCCCGATCATGGCTGTGGGCATGCACGCCGCACGGTCCACTGCAATGGTGAACCTGCGCCTGCATCGGTGAAGTCGGGCGCCAATGCCCCGGGACTTTCACCACCGGCGACCAGTCCGGAAGCACTGGCACGCTGGCCGGGCCGAGCTTTTCGAAGTCGCCGGCGGCGTACACCACCTTGCCGCCGACCACGGTCAACACCGACTCGATCCACTTGATCGCTTCTTCATCGACGCTGAAAAAGTCCGCACTCAGGGCCGCGACGTCCGCCAGCTGGCCGACCTTGATCATGCCCTTCTTGCCCTGCTCGGAAGAAAACCAGGCGCTGCCATGGGTGAACAACTCCAGCGCGGTTTGACGTGACAGGCCCTCGGCGTGCAGTTCCAGGCCACCGACGGTGCGACCACTGACCATCCAGTACAACGAGGTCCATGGATTGTAGCTAGACACCCGAGTCGCGTCGGTGCCGGCGCCCACCGGTACACCTTCGGCGAGCATGCGTTTGATCGGCGGCGTCGCTTCGGCCGCTTTGGCGCCATAACGCTCGACGAAATATTCACCCTGGAACGCCATGCGATCCTGAATCGCAATGCCGCCACCGAGCGCCCTCACCCGCTCGATGTTCTGTGGGGTAATGGTTTCCGCATGGTCGAAAAACCACGGCAGGCCATTGAACGGAATATCGCGATTGACCTTCTCGAACACGTCGAGCATGCGGCTGATGGATTCGTTGTACGTCGCGTGCAAACGGAACGGCCAGCGCTGCTCGACGAGGTGGCGCACCACCGGTTCCAGTTCGTCCTCCATGGTTTGCGGCAGGTCGGGGCGTGGCTCGAGGAAGTCTTCGAAATCCGCCGCCGAGAACACCAGCATTTCCCCGGCACCGTTGTGCCGCAGGTAGTCGTCGCCCTGGTGCAGGGTGACGCTGCTGGTCCAGTTCTTGAAGTCAGTCAGCTCTTCCTTGGGCTTCTGGGTGAACAGGTTGTAGGCGATGCGAATGGTCAGTTGCTGGTCTTTGGCCAACTGCTCGATCACCTGGTAATCGTCCGGGTAATTCTGGAATCCACCGCCGGCATCGATCGCGCTGGTGAGGCCGAGACGGTTGAGCTCACGCATGAACTGACGGGTCGAGTTGACCTGATACTCCAGCGGCAACTTCGGCCCCTTGGCCAGCGTCGAGTACAGAATCATCGCGTTGGGCCGCGCGACCAGCATGCCGGTCGGGTCACCATTGGCATCGCGCACAATCTCGCCCCCCGGCGGGTTCGGCGTGTTGCGGGTGTAGCCGGCAACGCGCAACGCGGCGCGGTTGAGCAAGGCGCGGTCATACAAATGCAGGACGAACACCGGGGTGTCGGGTGCGGCCTGATTGAGTTCTTCCAGGGTCGGCATGCGCTTTTCAGCGAACTGGAATTCGTTCCAGCCACCCACCACGCGCACCCATTGTGGCGTCGGCGTGCGGTCGGCCTGATCCTTGAGCATGCGCAAGGCATCGGCCAGCGACGGCACGCCTTCCCAACGCAGTTCCAGGTTGTAGTTCAGGCCGCCACGGATCAGGTGCAAGTGCGAGTCGTTGAGGCCGGGAATCACGCAGCGGCCCTTCAGGTCAATCACCTGAGTGCCCGAACCGCGCAGGGCCATGGCCTCGGCATCGGTGCCGACCGCGACGAAGCGGCCGTCGCGGATGGCCACGGCACTGGCACGCGGGTTTTCCCGGTCGACGGTATGAAATTGGCCATTGAACAAAATCAGATCGGCGTTCATCGCGTTTCCTTGGAGGGAGTGGAATGGGACAGCCAGGGCGCGAACAATCGGGTCGCCATGGGCATGAACAGGTACACCACCGAGACCACGATGGTCAGCGTGATCAGGAACGTGGCGACCACATAATTGGAGAGCACCGCGTTGAGCCGCAGCACCGGCCCCCAGATCAGCGGCACCAGCAAGGTGTGCGGCAGAATCACCAGCAACGTCACCACGGCCTGCTTCCAACGCGGCGGTGGCGTGGCAGCGTCAGCCTGCGGGGCGAACCAGAACTCATTGACCGGATTGACCTCGGTCTGGTCGCCGTCCGCGAGCATCGGCGTCGCTTCGTTGACCAGCGCCAGCCGTTGCGGCGAGTCGAGCCAACGCTGCATGGCGTCGGTGGAGCAAAAGCGCAGCACGCAGGTGTACATGTCGAGACCGGCGTTCTTGCCCCGCATCACGTCCACGCCCAAGTGTCCTTCCTGCTGCCCGGCGACACTGACAATGTTGCGCAACCAGGCCGCATAAGGCACTTCAAAACCGGCCTTCACCCGGTGTTTGATCACCAGGGTCACGACTTCCTCGAAACCCCGTGCGGGTGTGTCGATTGCGTTGGATTCAGGCATAACGAAAGGCTCCGGCAAATCGGTGATTGATCGCCAGCCGTCCCGGCCCGGCAATGAAAAGGCTGGTGAACAGAATCAACAGCAGCCAGCCGAACTGCCCTTCATCGATGCTCCATTGCGGATGCACAATCACCAGCGCCACCAGTAGCAGAAACAGAATGGGCAAGCACGCCAAACGCACCAGCGCCCCGGCGATAATCAGCAACGGGCACAGCACTTCGGCGAAAATCGCCAGCATCAACGTGAGGTTCGCCCCCAGGTGAAAAGGGTCTTCGATGCGTTGCAGTTCCGCGCTGTAGTTAAGCAGCTTCGGCAAACCGTGCACCCACAACAAAAACAACCCACCGCTGACCCGCAGAAACAACAGCCCGAAGTCCTGGGCCCGTTCATTCCATCGCGAAGTGTTCATGGCCTGACCTGTACAAAAGAAAAACCACCGGCAAGGCTTCGCCGGGACCGATTCGATAGTGCCGGGGCGGGAGCGGGGAAAATTGGATGTACGTGCTCTTTTTGCGAAGGCGGAGTGTCAGCCAACATCTCTGCTGAATGAACTACCGCAATCGCGAGCAGGCTCACTCCCACAGTTTGATTGCGGGACATCAGCAGGAGATTGGTTGACTGGCCGGGCGCCTTCGCGAGCAAGCCCGCTCCCACAGTTTGATTGCGGGACATCAGCAGGAGATTGGTTGGTTGGCCGGGCGCCTTCGCGAGCAGGCTCGCTCCCACAGTTTGATTGCGGGACATCAGCAGGAGATTGGTTGACTGGCCGGGCGCCTTCGCGAGCAGGCTCGCTCACACAGTTTGATCGCGGGACATCAGCAGGAGATTGGTTGACTGGCCGGGCGCCTTCGCGAGCAAGCCCGCTCCCAAAGTTTGATTGCGGGACATCCGCAGGAGATTGGTTGGCTGGCCGGGCGCCTTCGCGGGCAAGCCCGCTCCCACAGTTTGATCGCGGGACATCAGCAGGAGATTGGTTGACTAGCCGGGCGCCTTCGCGAGCAAGCTCAGCTCCTACAAAGAAGCGAGAAAGCCGAAAAGCCGAAAAGCCAAGCGACGTACCGCTTCGCTCCCCACCACTCATCAGGCCGAGCGTTAGCTCGCCTTCAGCTCTTGATCTTGCTTTTGATCTGCCCGCCCCTTCGGCAGGCTGAGTGGAGGTGTTCATCCGGGGAGTGGCGCGCAGCGCCGTTCGACGCAGTCGAACACGCTGCATGTAGGTCGTCGCGAAGCAGACCGGAGGGCAGTGTCCCCGGATGAATACCGGAGCGAAGGAACGCCGAGCCTAAGCGAGGGGCCGGACGCCGGGGCGAGCGTTTTTTTGCTTACTTTTTTGAGGCGTTTGTCAAAAAAGTGAGTCGCCGTAAGGGCGAAACCCTAAGCCGCCGTTACCGCAGCAATGGATATGTACCCCTGAAAGAACATGGTCGGCTATCAGGCCGCCATCGCTGGCAGGCCAGCTCCCACATTGGACGGTGTACATCTGCGAGAGCTTGGTCGGCTATCAGGCCGCCATCGCTGGCAGCCCAGCTCCTACAGGGCCGGGATGTTCAGCGGCTCCGACATAAACTGACCAATGCGCCCCCGCAACCACCGCTCCGCCGGATCATTGTCATGCACCCCACTCCAGGCCATCGACAACTGCGCCGCCTCAATCGGAAACGGCGGATCCTCCGCCCGCAACGCACACCCCTCAACCAACGCACACGCCGCATAATCCGGCACCGTCGCAATCATCTCAGTCCCGGCCAGCAACGCCCGCAACCCACTGAACTGCGGAACCCCCAACACCACCCGCCGACAGCGCCCGATCTTGGCCAGATCAAGGTCAATGTTGCCGCTCAAATCCCCCGAAAACGAAACCATCGCATGCGGCCGCGCACAATACTCATCCAGCGTCAGCGTCCCCGGCCGCTTATCGCCGCGCAGCACCTTGCACGGAATGTCCCGCAGCTTCTTGCGCTTGGCATTCGCCGGCAAATCCGTGGTGTAACTCACCCCCACCGAAATCTCCCCGGACGCCAGCAACGCCGGCATCAACAGATAATTCGCCCGACGCACCACCACGATGATCCCCGGCGCCTCCTCCCGCAATTGCGTCAACAACGGCGGAAACAAACCGAACTCGGCATCGTCCGAAAGACCAATGCGAAACACATCGCAACTGGTCGCCGGATCAAACTCCTTGGCCCGACTGACCGCACCCGAGATCGTGTCCATCGCCGGCTGCAGCTCCTTGAGAATCGCCAACGCCCGCCCCGTCGGCTCCATCCCGCGACCGTTGCGCAACAGCAACGGATCGTCAAACAGATCGCGCAGTCGTCCCAGCGCCGCACTCACCGCCGGCTGGCCCATGAAGAGTTTTTCAGCGACACGGGTCAGATTCTTTTCGAACATCAACGCCTCGAAAATCACCAACAGGTTCATGTCGACACGGCGCAAATCGTTACGGTTCATAGGCACGGTTCCCTTGTGTATTCAGCCAGGCGCGAGGATGACAATTGTGTCTGACTTTACTCAAGACTGCCCACCACGAACGAGGAATTAACAACGTTTAACTCGCCTGCCAGAGCCCCTGCGCCCAAGAATTGAATCCCACCGACACGGACATTTGCCATGGCTCACTTTCAGCAAAATTCCGCCCGAACAACCGTCACTGAAACGCGCAAGAAAACCACCGGCGGCCTGACCCCGTGGCGCGAACACCTGGCCAAGCAACTGATCCTCGACCGGCTCGGCGAAACCGTGGAAGTGACCGAACTGGCACGCGCCTGCGCCCTCTCACGCAGTCACTTTTCCCGCGCGTTCAAGTGCAGCACCGGGCTGTCGCCCCAGGACTGGATTCGTCAGCAGCGCATCGCCCGGGCCAAGCAACTGATCCGGGACACCGACCTCAGCCTCACGCAAATCAGCCTCGAATGCGGCTTTTGCGATCAGGCGCATTTCTGCCACATCTTCACCCGCAGCGAAGGCATCAACCCATTCGCCTGGCGTTGCCGCGCGGCGCGTTCCCAGCCCCACCGCCCCACCTTCACCGCTCAACTCCACGCCTCATAAATCCCGACGCCGCACACCCCGTAGCAGCACTGCATCCGGCCCTGTAGGAGCTGTCGAGCTGTGCGAGGCTGCGATCGGCTGCGAAGCAGTCGTGAAATCAGACACTGCGGTGTGTCAGTAGAAACGTGCATGCAGGGTTTACGACTGCTTCGCAGCCGATCGCAGCCTCGCACAGCTCGACAGCTCCTACAGAGCCGAGCGCAGCCTCGCAGGCTCGACAGCTCCTACAGAGTCGGATGCAGGCTGCGCCGGGGCACATTAACCCTTGAGGAATGCCAGCAGATCAGCGTTGAGCTGGTCCTTGTGGGTATCGGTCAAACCATGGGGCGCGCCGGGGTAAACCTTCAGCGTTGACCCCTTGACCAGGTTTGCCGACGCAATGCCCGCCGCTTCTATCGGCACCACCTGATCCGCATCGCCATGCACCACCAAAGTCGGCACGTCGAATTTTTTCAGGTCTTCGGTGAAATCGGTTTCGGAAAACGCCTTGATGCAGTCATAGGCGTTCTTGTGGCCGGACGTCATGCCTTGCAGCCAGAACGCGTCGATCATGCCTTGGGAAGGCTTGGCGTCAGGTTTGTTGAAGCCGAAGAATGGACCGCTGGCGAGGTCGATGTACAGCTGCGAACGGTCGGCCAGGGACGCTTGGCGAATGCCGTCGAACACTTCGATCGGCAGGCCACCGGGATTGGCGTCGGTCTTGAGCATCAGCGGCGGCACCGAAGAAATCAGCCCGGTCTTGGCCACGCGGCCGGTGCCGTGGCGACCGATGTAACGCGCCACTTCACCGCCGCCGGTGGAGAAGCCGAACAGTACGGCATCTTTCAGATCCAGCAATTCGATCAACTGCGCCAGGTCATCGGCGTACGTGTCCATGTCATTGCCGAACCATGGCTGGCTGGAGCGGCCATGGCCGCGGCGGTCGTGGGCGATGATCCGGTAGCCTTGGGACGCGAGGAAAATCATTTGCGATTCCCAGCTGTCGGCATTCAGCGGCCAGCCGTGGCTGAAGACGATGGGCTGACCGGTGCCCCAGTCCTTGTAGTAAATCTCGGTGCCGTCTCGGGTGGTGAACGTACTCATGCGATGTTTCCTTGGCGAGTGGGTGGGTGAATCAAACCGGTGGGTGGCTCATGCGTTCGGCCAGGCGCGCCACCCGCTCTCCCAGGTGGGCGGCGGTGTGGCGATCTTCAGGAGGTGGGGCAAGGTCGGGGGACTGTTCGACATTCGATTGGGCCATGGCGCCCAGCGAGCTGCCGAGGCGATTCAGCTGGCCATCGAACACACCGATGCTGCTGCGCGCCGGCAGCAGGTCGAGGCCGACCCAGATCATTGAGTGTTGCGCGGCGAACACCGCCATCTGCAACAGGGTGTTGAGTTTGTCGCCGCACAGGCAGCCGGAGTTGGTGAAGCCGGCGGCGAGCTTGTCGCGCCACGGCTGGGCCAGGTAGAACGCGGCGGTGGCATCCATGAACCCCTTGAAGGGCGCCGAGGCGCTGCCCATGTAGGTTGGGGCGCCGAAGATGATGGCGTCGGCGCGGTGCAAACAGTCCCAGTGTCGATCCACATCCTCGACCGGAATCAACTGGCAGGTGCTGCCCAGGTGCCGTTCCACGCCCTGGGCCACGGCGTGCGCCATGACTCGGGTGTGCCCGTAGCCACTGTGATAAACCACCACCACGTTGCTCATTCCGGCGTCCTCCAGACAAATCAAATCCCTTGTAGGAGCTGTCGAGAGAAACGAGGCTGCGATCTTTTGATCTTTAAGAATGCCGAAGATCAAAAGATCGCAGCCTCGTTTCTCTCGACAGCTCCTACAGGATTGGAGTAGACCGGACACACGACGAGTTAAACGTTGTTAATTCTCCCTGGCGCGCTAAAAGCCCCAACGCTCTCTTTGTCGCCCTCGCGACCAATAGATACTAGGCTGTGGACGGCGCCGGGAAATCCGCAGTCGCAGCGAACACCCGACAGTCACCCGATCAGCGCATTGCGCTGATCAAAAATCCTGAGGAAACTGCTCGGAAACCGCGTACTAGACGGATGCAAGCAGGAGTGACCCGTTGACCCTTTCCCCCGAACAGGCCATCCATTTCGGCCCCTACCGGATCTACCCTGGCCAACGCCTGGTGATGGAGGCCGACCAGCCCCTGCGCCTGGGCCGGCGCGCCATGGACATCCTGTTGATCCTGCTGGAACACGCCGGCAATGTGGTCAGTAAACAGGAGCTGATGACCCGGGTCTGGCCCAAAAGCGTGGTGGAAGACATCAACCTGCGGGTGCACATGGCGGCCCTGCGCAAAGCCCTCGGCGACGGTCAGGCCGGCCAGCGTTACATCGTCACCGTGGCCCATCGCGGCTATAGCTTTGTCGCGCCGTTTTCGCTGGAACAGACCGAGCAACATCCCGAACACCAGGGACAGCCACCGAGCCGCCACAACCTGCCCGTGCGGCGCACGCGCCTGATCGGTCGCCAGACCCTGGTCGACAGCCTGGTGGTCCGGCTGTCACGCCAGCGCTTCATCACCCTCGTCGGCCCCGGCGGTATCGGCAAGACCACCGTGGCCCTGCGCGTCGCCGAGCAGTTGATCGGTCGTTACCGGGACGGCATTCGCCTGTTGGACCTGGCGCCGATCAACGACCCGATGATGATCACCGCGCATCTGGCGACGCTGCTTGACCTGTCGTTGCACGATGCCGAACCGATGAGCGGCCTGGCGACCTTCCTGCGCGAGCGGCAGATGCTGCTGGTCATCGACAACTGCGAACACCTGATCGATGCCGTTGCGCTGCTCTGCGAATGCATCCTGCGCGGCGCGCCCGAGGTGCACATCCTGGCCACCAGCCGCGAGAGCCTGCGGGCCGAAGGCGAGTACGTCGAGCGCCTGGAGTCGCTGGACTGCCCACCGCCCATCGCGGTGCTTGACCGCGCCCAGGCCATGACTTTTTCGGCCCTGCAACTGTTCGTCGAGCGGGCGATGGCCAGCCACGACAATTTCGACCTGAGCGATGACGAGCTGCCACTGTTGATGGAAATCTGCCACCGGCTGGACGGTATTCCGCTGGCGATCGAACTGGCCGCGGCGCAGGTCGGCCACTTTGGCTTGAGTGGGTTGTTGGTGCAGCTGCAAGGCAGTTTTCGCCTGCTCACCCAAGGCTGTCAGACCACGCTGGCGCGGCATCAGACCCTGCGCGCCACGCTGGACTGGAGCTTCGACCTGCTCAGCCCCTGCGAACAAACCTGCCTGCGGCGATTGGGCGTATTCCGTGGCGGCTTCACGCTGGAGTCAGCGGCGGCGGTGATTGTCGGCGAACACATCGAGCCGAGCGAAGTGTTTGGCTCGATCACGCAACTGGTGGCCAAGTCCTTGTTGAACGTCGAGGTGGGCGACGAAGAGGTGTTCTACCGCCTGCTCGACACCACCCGCAGCTACGCCCTGGAGAAACTCGACCAGGCCGCCGACCTGCCGGGCACTCGCGAACGCCACGCCGAACGCTGCCTCGCGTTGATGCATCAGGCCCAGAACGATTGGGAGCTGATCCCCACCGGCCTGTGGATCGAGCGGTATGCCCGCAGCCTGGAAGACATTCGCTCGGCCCTCGATTGGGGCTTGAATGCTGACGGGCCGCCGATGTTGGCGATCCGGCTGACGGCGACCTCGACACCGCTCTGGCAGGAGCTGTCGCTGCTCAAGGAGCACGGCGTTTATGTGCGCAAGGCGCTGGCACTGCTCGATTCGGCACCCGAACCCTGCCCCCGGTTGAAAATGGCCCTGAAGCTGGCCCTCGGCAGTTCCTGCTATCACACCCAGGGCGGCACCGCGGAAACCATCGAAGCGTTCGTCAGCGCCAGATTCCTGGCCAAAGGCTGCAACGATGTGGCTGGTCAGCTCCGAGCGGTTTCCGGGCACATGGCCGTCAATCTCAGTTGCGGCAACTACCAAATGGCGCTGGCGCAGAGCCTGCAATTCGACCGACTGGGCGTGAACGGCGATGCCGTGCTGTCGCTGAGCACCCATCGCTTGCGGGTGCTGGCCCTGCACTTTGCCGGGGATCAGCAACAAGCCCGGGAGAATGCCGAACAGGTCATCCAGCGCATGGCCCAGAGCGGGCACCTCAACCGCTTCACCCATGGTTTTGGCGTGCAGTACGATCAGAGCGTGGCAGCCCTGACGATTCTGGCGCGCATCCTCTGGTTGCAGGGCCACCCGGAACAAGCCTGGCGCACGGCCCGACAGGCACTGGACATCGCGATCCAGATCAACCACGGCACGTCCATTTGCTACACCCTGGCCTTGTCCGGCTGCCTGATCGCCCACTACAACGGCAACACCCGGACCGCCCGCGACCTGTTGCGGCTGCTGTTGGAACAAGCGCAGAAACACTCGGTGCTGCTGTTCTACACCTGGGCCCGGCACTACGCGCAGGTAATCGACCAGGCTGAAGCGCAATTGCCCACGCCACCGGGTGGCGGTTTGATCAAGGAAATCATGGTCACGCTGGACAGCGGTTTCGTCGATGACGCCTTGCTGCAACGCGCCGACAGCGGCACGGCAGGCTGGAGCACGGCGGAAATTCTGCGGGCTCGGGCCGCCACGCTGTTAGCAGATCATGACCCGGAGAATGCCGACGCCGCCGAGGCGATATTGATCAGGGCGTTAAACGTCGCAAAACGCCAAGGCGCCCTGGCCTGGGAACTGCGCAGCGCCACCTCGCTGGCGCAGCTCTGGCAGCGTCAGGGCCACTGTCAGCGAGCCCATGAGCTGCTGGCGCCGATCTACAACCGGTTCACCGAAGGTTTTGCCACACCGGACCTGACGACCGTCCGGCGCCTACTCGACGCCTTGCAGCGTCACTTGGCCGCCTGAGCACCAGCGCGCCTGGCTGGTGTAGCGCGCGTAACGCCTCTCAAAAGTGCGTAAGTCGCCACTGTGCTCAAGCTTCTCAAGCGCATAGGTGCGCGTGGTGTTGAGAAAACGGTAACGGGGCACGCCGTTGCCCTGCTCCAGCGACAGCAACGACTTGAGCGTCAGCCCTTCCACCACATCAGCCAGGGTCGAGGGCAACAGCGCCGCGCAACTGATCACGCCAATCGCCGCGTCCAGCGTGAACGCCAACTTGAACACCGCCAGGCGCTGCAACACGGTTTGCTCCAACAGGCTCAGCCGTTCATAGCTCCAGTCCAGCGCGGCTTTGAGCGTCTGATGCCGGGGTACGGCGGTGCGTCGGCCTTGGGTCAGCAGCTGAAAACAATTGTCCAGTTGCGCTTGCAACCCCACCAGCGCCAGCGCGTCGATCTGCGCCGCCGCCAGTTCAATGGCCAACGGCAAACCATCGAGTCGGCGACAAATCTCGCGCACCGCTTTGAGGTCCTGCTCGCGCAGGGCAAAGCCTTGCTGACGCGCTCGGGCCCGGCTGACAAATAACTGCACCGCCGAATAGCCCATGACTTCGGTGACACTGTGCAACGCCGAGGCTGGCGGAACTGCCAGGGCCGGCAAACGCTGGACTGTTTCTCCCGCGGCCAGCAGAGGTTCGCGGCTGGTGGCCAGGATCGACAGCCGTGGCGCCAAAACCAGCAGGTCCTCGATCAACGTCCGGCAGCGCGTTCGCAGATGTTCGCAGTTGTCGAGGACCAGCAACGTATGCCGCTGCGCCAGCACAGCCAGGGTCGTTCCGACCTCCAGCTCAAGGGTGCGCGTCAGGTGATCGACCACCTGCGCGGGATCATCAATCGACGCCAGATCCACCAGCCAGACGCCGTCCTGATAATGCTGCAACAGCAGTTCGGCCACGCGTAATGCGACCGTGGTCTTGCCGATTCCGCCCGGCCCGACCAGGGTCATGAAACGCCGAACCGGCAACTGTCGGACCATACTGCCAACGACTGAGTCTCGACCGGTGACCGGCGTGAGTCGCGCTGGCAGATTGTGCTGAAGCTTCTGCACGGTCGCGATCGGCGTGCCTTCGCGCTCGCTCAGCACCGGGGCGATAAAGCGGTAACCGCGTTGGGGAATATTGACGATGTAGCGCTGCCCGCCCTGGCCGTCGCCAAGGGCACGACGCAAAGCGGCGATGTGCACGCGCAGGTTGATTTCTTCCACCACCGAGGTCGGCCAGACGTGGGCAATCAGTTCGTCCTTGCTGACCACCTCACCGGCGCGCTCGACCAGCACCTGGAGGATATCCAGGGCGCGCCCGCCCATGCGCAGCGGCCGATCACCTTCCAGGATCAGCCGTTGCCGCAGGTGAAAGGCGTAGGGGCCAAACCGCAGCACCGCATCGCAGTTGATAGCTCTGAGACAGTTCATGCACGTTCACGTGCTGAAACCTGGCCCGGCGTTCAGTGCAGAACAATCCATCGCACCCGCCCTCCAGACTCCCGCACCTCCATTGCAAAGCATTCACCGGTATCTTGGCAGGCCTCGGTGACGGTACAACTGTCGCGGTGGGAGCGTCACGGCCATCAGGGTGCGCGCAACGGACAACTTTGCTCTAACTGAACTGTTCGCGGTACTGGCTCGGGGTCAGGCCAAGCTTTTCACTGAACAGAAAACGCATGTGCCGCACGCTGCCGAAGCCGCTTTTGAAGGCCACGGTCTTGAGCGGCAGGTCGCTGGTTTCCAGCAGACTCCTGGCGCGGTCGATGCGCGCACTTTGCAGGAACTCCATCGGCGTCATGTTCACTTCCCGGGCAAACACCCGAGCGAAATGCCGTGCACTCATGTTCGCCAGGCCGGCCATGCATTCGACGCTGAAGGCTTTATCAAGGTGTTCAAGCAGGTGGTTTTGCACGCGAGTGACGGCCGTTTCCTGAGGGGCCACTGCGGCCGTCAATGGGCTGAACTGTGCCTGCCCGCCCTGGCGTTTCATCACCACCAGCAGCACTTTGGCCACGTCCTGGGCGACTTTCTTGCCGTGGTCCTCAGCCACCACGGCCAGCGCCAGGTCGATGCCGGCGGTGACGCCGCCGGAGGTAATCAGGTTGCGGTCCATTACGTAAATCTGATCGTTCTCCACCATCGCCTTGGGAAAACCTTTGATCAACCGTTCGGTGTAATGCCAGTGCGTGGTCACGCGATAACCGTCCAGCAAACCGGCGTGCCCCAGCACGAACGCGCCGGTGCAGATCGAGCCATAGCGTCGAGCCCGGCTGACCGCACCCGGAAGCCAGCGGAGCAACCGAGGATGTTTTTCGTCGTAAGCACCCGGACCACCCGGCACCAGCAGTAAGTCATAGCTCGCACCCGCCTGATCAATGTGCAGATCGGCGTGGACGCTGACGCCGTTGGAGGCCCGCAGCGCGCCGGGCTCGCTGCCGATGGTCAACAGCTCATAACGGTGCTCCTGCGCCAGATAACGATTGGCGATGGAGAACACCTCCATGGGACCGGCTATATCGAGCAGGAGAAAGTCCGGAAACAACACCATTGCCACGGTTTTCATGGGTTCAAATTCCTGTAGGAGCAAAGCTTGCTCGCGAAGGCTGCAGTACATTCAACATAACCGGTGACTGACACACCGCTTTCGCGAGCAAGCTTCGCTCCTACAGGGGTTTGTTTTAGGCACCGGGATGCTGTGGCGGAGGAGGATACCTGAATCAGCGCCAAATACTGTCAACCTCAAAGGGACAGTCTTTCAATTTACATCTACTTATTGCACTCACCAGTAAACATTAACCTTCTCCTCACTCGGACGAATCAACGTCCCCACAGGAGATTTCATCATGCTGACCCTTCGCAAAGCTTCCGATCGCGGTCTGGCCAATCATGGCTGGTTGAAGTCGTTCCATACCTTTTCCTTCGCCAGCTACCGTAACCCGAAAGAGCAGGGTTTTTCCGACTTGCTGGTGATCAACGATGACCGGGTTGCCGCCGGCAAAGGCTTTGGCCAGCACCCGCACCGCGACATGGAGATTTTCTCTTATGTGCTCGAAGGTGCCCTGGAACACAAGGACACGCTCGGCACCGGCTCGGTGATCCGCCCCGGTGACGTGCAACTGATGAGCGCCGGCAGCGGCGTGGCCCACAGCGAGTACAACCACTCGGCCACCCGGCCGGTGCACTTCCTGCAAATCTGGATCGTGCCGGACGTCAGTGGCGCCAAACCGCGTTATCAGCAAGAGCATTTCAGCACGCAAAAGAAACGCGGGCGTCTGCAACTGATCATCTCCCCCGACGGGGCCAAGGGTTCGCTGAAAGTGCGTCAGGATGCGCGGGTGTATGCCGCGTTGATCGACGGCAAGGAAAGCGCCGCCCTGGAGCTGGCCGCCAATCGTTACGCTTATGTGCATGTCGCTCGCGGCAGCGTTGAACTTAACGGCGTGCAGTTGCAGGCAGGCGACGGCGTACGGGTTCGCGATGAGCAGGTGCTGACCCTGAGCAACGGCGTGGATGCCGAAGTGCTGGTGTTCGACCTGCGGCCTCAAGAACTGCCGGAAATGCCATAACGATCGAGAGATCGCAGCCTCGTTTTACTCGACAGCTCCTACAGGCGTACGCAACCCCTGTAGGAGCTGTCGAGAGAAACGAGGCTGCGATCTTTTGACTTTCATTCCCCCGTCCCGGAAAACCCCGCAACAATCTCATCAATCACCACCCGCACCCGAGCGGTATGCCGCAGGTCCGCGTGGGTCACCAGCCAGATGTCATACGGCACCGGGCGCGTACGCTCCGGCCACAGCCTGACCAACCCGTCCCTCTCCCCCATGTACAGCGGAATTTCCCCCAGCCCGATCCCCGCCGCAATGGAGCGGCGCACCAGCAGGCTGGAACTCAGGCTCGCCACAATCCGGCCACGGCCCAGGGGTTCCGAGACCAGCGTCATATCCTTGTGACCCTGCAAATACGGCTGATAAACTACCAGGTCATGCCCTTCAAACGCCGATCCCGGCTCTGGCATGCCGTGACGCTCCACATAGTCACGAGACGCAAAAAGCCCCACCGGCCAGCGCGCGATGCGTCGGGCGATCAGGTCCGGGTTATCCGGCCGGGTATTGCGCACCGCGATATCGGCTTCGCGTTTCGCCAGGCTGAGAATCTGCGTCGAGGCGTCCAGCTGCACCCGCACCTCGGGGTGTTGTTCATGCAAGCGCGCAATGGCCGGGATCAGGAAATCGATGGCCAGGGAATCCGTGGTGCTGACCCTTACTAGCCCGGTCAACCGGTCGTCGAGCCCTTGAATCTGCCGCTCCAGCTCCAGCGCCGAATGCTCCATTTTTTCCACGGAGCGCAACGCCGCTTCGCCGACCGCCGTCAACGCATAGCCCTCGGAAGTACGAAGAAACAGTGTCGCGCTCAAGGACTTTTCCAGTGCCGCAATCCGTCGGCCGACCGTGGCCTGATCAACCCCCAAAACCCGCGCCGCGCCGCGCAATGTCGATTCGCGGCAGACCGCGAGAAATACCCGTGCGTCATCCCAATTCATACGGCTCTCCTCTGCTGCATATACGCATCACTGTAACGTGAATTCGCAGCGTTATTGCATCAAAGAATCTCGATATGCTGAGCACCAGAGTAAAACCCACAGGACATTTCCCATGCATGGCACACAGCATCCCTCCGAGACACCGCGCAGCGCGATCTGGCTGCCGATCTTCGCCGGCCTCAGCGCCAGCCTGGTCAGTATTGGCCTGGCGCGCTTTGCCTACACGCCGTTGATTCCATCGTTGATCGAGGCGCACTGGTTTTCCGCCAGCGACGTGGTCTACCTCGGCGCGGCCAACCTGATCGGTTACCTGATCGGCGCATTGATCGGCCGACCGCTGGCCCAGCGCACCTCCAATAAAACCGCCTTGCGGCTGATGATGCTGGCCGTGACCCTGGCGTTTTTCGCCTGTGCGTTCCCGTTGTCGGTGTTGTGGTTCTTTGGCTGGCGTCTGCTCTCGGGCGTTGCCGGTGGCGCAATAATGGTGTTGGTGGCCGCGACCGTGTTGCCCCATGTGCCGGCATCTCGCAGAGGACTGGCCAGTGGTGCGATATTCCTTGGCATCGGCCTGGGCATTGCCGGATCGGGCACGATTGTGCCGCCACTGCTGAGCCTTGGCTTGCGCGACACCTGGTTGGGCCTGGGCCTGCTGTCACTGATCCTGACCGCAGCGAGCTGGTTTGGCTGGCCGTCATCCACGCACCATGAGCCCGCCACCGTGCAGGGCAATACGGCGCAGTCACCGACCCCTCCGAGTATCTATCTGTTGTTCGCTCAATACGCGTTCATGGCGGCAGGCCTGGTGCCGGCCATGGTGTTTTTGGTGGATTACGTGGCCCGTGGGCTCGGTGCCGGGCCGCACGTCGGAGCGCTGATCTGGGTGATGTACGGCCTCGGCGCGATCGTCGGGCCGGTGAGTTATGGTTTCCTGGCCGATCACTGGGGTGCACGGTTGAGCATTCGATTGGTGCTGGTGGTACAAGCGATTGCGCTGGGCCTGTTGTCGATCTCCAGTTCCTTCATGGCCCTGGCCTTGCTGGCCGTGATCCTCGGCTCGTTCCCGCCGGGCATCGTCCCGCTGGCGTTGGCCCGGGTTCACGAACTGATTCCGCAGCACCATCAGCAGCAAATTGCCTGGAGCCGCGCCACCGTGTCGTTCGCCACGTTCCAGGCCATCGCCGGGTTCGCCTACTCCGCCCTGTTCAACGCCAGCGGTGGCCATCACGCCTTGTTGTTCATTATCGCTGGCGGGGCCATTGTCGTGGCGTTGCTGTTGGAACTGGCGATGCGGTTGCTGAGTCGACCGAACGAGGGGGTCTGTGTTCAGCCAACCATCGTATGAACAAAACAGACCCTATGTGGGAGCGGGCTTGCTCGCGAAAGCGTAGTGTCAGACACCCACACTGCAGGATGTGCCGCCGTCTTCGCGAGCAAGCCCGCTCCCACACTGGATCGGTGCATCGAACTGAATCATTCGTACTCAAAACAGGTACCCCAAATGACCCTGCCCCAAACCATGACCCTGATTGAAATCACCCAGCCCGGCGGCCCCGAGGTTTTACAGCCGCGCCAGGCACCGGTGCCAACCGCTGGCGTAGGCGAAGTGCTGATCCGCGTGCATGCCGCCGGGGTCAATCGTCCCGACGTGATTCAACGGTCCGGCAAGTACCCGATGAAACCCGGCATGAGCCCGATCCCCGGGCTTGAGGTGGCCGGCGAAGTGGTGGCCATCGGTGCAGGCGTCACCGACTTTATCCTCGGCGATAAAGTCTGTGCCCTGACCAACGGCGGCGGCTACGCACAGTATTGCGTCGCACCGGCCGGCCAGACACTGCCGATCCCCGAGGGGATGGATTGGGTGCAAGCGGCGGCAGTCCCGGAAACCTTCTTCACGGTGTGGGCCAACCTGTTCGACATGGGCGGTGCCAGTAAAGGCCAGCGCGCGTTGATCCACGGCGGCACCAGTGGCATCGGCACGACCGCGTTGATGCTGTGCCGCGAATTCGGGGTCAAGGCGTTTGCCACGGCGGGCAGTGAGGAAAAGTGTGCGGCGATCCGCAAACTGGGGGCCGAGGCGATCAACTATCGCGATCAGGATTTCGTCCAGGTCATCCAGGAAAAAACCGCCGGCAAGGGCGTCAATGTCATCCTCGACATCATGGGCGGCTCGTACCTGAACCCGAACATCGCGGCGTTGGGCATGGAAGGTCGACTGGTGATGCTGGGCTTCCTCGGCGGCGCTCACGCCAAGGACGTCGACCTGCTGGCGATCATGAGCAAACGCGCGATCATCACGGGCTCGCTGTTGCGCCCGCGCACCCCGGAAGAAAAAGCCTCGATCGCCGAACAGCTGCGCGAGTATGTCTGGCCGGTCCTCGCCGCCGGGCGTTGCCTGCCGATGATCGATCAGGTCTATTCGCTGACCGATGCGGCACAGGCTCATGCGCGGATGGAAGCCGGCGATCACATCGGCAAGATCGTGTTGCGCGTGGATTGACCCGCAAAACCTCTGTAGGAGCCGAGCTTGCTCGCGAAGGCGGATTCACATTCACCCTGAGTGTCGACTGACACACCGCCTTCGCGGGCAAGCCTCGCTCCTACAAGGGGCGGTGAACGGCTGTCGAAATTTTTCCCGCCCCCGGCAGGCTTCTGTTAAAAACGGTGCTTCATGTTTTTACCGTGGATGACACCCGTGCCCTCTTCCCTTCTCACTCGCCTGCGCCAACGCTGGCTGCCGCTGCTATGCATGGCCGCACTGGTCGTCGGCCTGCCGGTGAGTTGCGGGGTGCTCAAGTACAAAGAGCGCGAGTTGCTGTTTCGCATCGAACCGGGCACGGCCGGCTGGTACCGCGGCTTGCCGCAGGACGTTCAGGAGTTCGACATCACGCCGGCGAGTTTCAAGGCCGGGCAAAACCTGCATGCCTGGTGGTGGCCGGCCGCGCGCCGCGATGCGCCGTCGATCCTTTACCTGCACGGCGTGCGCTGGAACCTGACCGGCCAGGCATTCCGCATCGAGCAATTGCGGGCCATGGGCTATTCAGTGCTGGCCATCGACTACCGCGGGTTTGGCCAGAGCAAGGGCGACTTGCCGTCAGAGGCCAGTGTTTACGAAGACGCCCGAGCCGCCTGGGAGCGTTTTACAGCGATGCAACCGGACGCCAACAAACGCCTGATCTACGGGCATTCCCTGGGTGGCGCGGTGGCCATTGATCTCGCAGCCGACCTGGCCGCACAGGCGAAAAAAGACCACGGTGCCATACCGGCGCGTGGCCTGGTGATCGAGTCCACATTCACCTCACTGGGCGATGCCGTGGCGCAAGTGGCCGACAGCAACCTGCCAGTCAAGTGGCTGCCGGTGCGTTGGCTGCTGTCACAGAAATTCGATTCCATCGACAAGATCGTCGACATAGACATGCCACTGTTGGTGGTGCATGGCTTGGCCGATCCGTTCATGCCCTCGCGGTTCAGCCAGCAGCTGTTCAATGCCGCCAACCAACCCAAGCGCCTGTTGCTGATACCCGGCGGTACGCACAACAACAGCATGAGCCTCGGTGGTCCTCAGTATCGCCAGGCACTCGATGGCTTGATGAAAGCCAAACCAGCGCAGATGGCCGGGCCTAGCGGTAACCTCGGGCTTGCAGGTTAAACAACTGCGCGTAACGCCCGCCCGCCGCGACCAGGCTGTCGTGATCGCCACGCTCCAGAATCGTCCCCTGATCCAGCACGATGATGTGGTCCGCATTGCGCACGCTGGAAAACCGATGCGAGATCAACAAGGTCATGCGGCCTTCGGTGTGCTCACTGAAATGCTCGAACACCGCCGCTTCCGCCGCCGGGTCGAGCGCCGAGGTCGGCTCATCGAGAATCAGGATATCGGCGTTGCGCCGCATGTAAGCGCGGGATAAAGCAATCTTCTGCCATTGCCCGCCAGACAGTTCCTGTCCACCGGCAAACCAGCGTCCCAGTTGCGTGGCATAACCTCGATCCAGGCGTTCGATAAACGGCGCGGCCATGCCCTCGGCCGCCGCGTCTTGCCAGCGCTGTTCATCGTTGAACGCCAAAGTATCACCGACGCCGATGTTCTCGCCGACGGAAAACTGATAGCGGATGTAATCCTGAAAAATCACCCCGATACGCCGGCGCAGCGCCTCTTCTTCCCACGCCTGCAAATCGCTGCCATCGAGCAGAATGCGGCCCTGATCGGGACGATAAAGGCGGGTCAGCAACTTGATCAGCGTGGTCTTGCCTGAACCGTTCTCCCCCACCAACGCCAGACTGTGCCCCGGCACCAGATGCAGATCGATACCCGCCAGTGCGGCACGACTTGCCCCCGGATAGCTGAAACCGACGTTCTCGAAACGCAAACCATCGCCGGGCAGCGCACCGACCGTAAGACTGCCGGTGTCGGTGACTACCGGTTCCGCCAGGTATTCATAGAGGCTGGACAGGTAGAGGCCATCTTCGTAAAGACCGCTGATGGCGCTCAGGCTGCTGCTCACCGCTGACTGTCCCTGCTTGAACAGCACCAAATACATGGTCATCTGCCCCAGGCTGATAGTGCCGTGGACGGCATCGATCACCACCCAGGCATACGCCAGATAAAACGCCCCGGTGCCCAGCAGCCCGAGCACGAATCCCCAGCCATCACGGCGCAACGTCAGTCGACGGTCTTCGGCGTAGAGTCGGGCGAATGTCTCGCGATAACGCGTCAACAGCAGCGGCGCGAAACCGAAAAGCTTGACCTCTTTGATGTAGCCCTCATGGGAGAGCAGCGTCTCGATGTACGTCTGCTGCCGGCTCTCCGGTGCACGGCGGGTGAACAGCCGAAAGGCGTCCCCGGAAAAATGCGCTTCGGCAAAAAACACCGGCAACGCACCGACCACCAACAACACCAGCGCCCAGGGCGAAAAGTGCACCAGTAACACGCCGAAGCTGATCAACACGATCAGGTTCTGGATCAGCCCCAACGACTTCATCACCAGGGCCAATGGCCGCGTCGACGCTTCTCGCCGGACCCGGACCAACTTGTCGTAGAACTCCGAATTCTCGAACTGCACCAGCGACAACGTCTGGGCCTTCTCCAGAATCATCGTGTTGACCTTCTGCCCCAGTTGCACCCGCAGCAATGATTGCTGGACCGACAGCGCACGCTGGGTCCCGGACAACAACGCGAGCACGCCGGCCTCAAACAGCACATAACGCAGCACCGGCCACATCGGCGCGCTGCCTTGCTGCGCATGCAATTGCATGGCGAACACCACTGCATCGACGATACGCTGGCCCAACCAGGCCGCCAGCGCCGGCAGCACCCCGGCGATCAGCGTCGCCAGTACCAACCCCAGAAACAACCCGCGAGAGGTGCCCCAGACCAGCAGCAGGGCACGTCGCGCCTGGTCGAGCAATGAGGCAACGCGATCGAGGCTGACGCTCATTCAGCCGGCCCCGCGGCGAGCCGTTTGTCCTCAAACCGCGCCCGGTAACGGCCCGGACTTTCCCCCGTCCACTTCTTGAACGCCCGATGGAACGCGCTTGGTTCCTGGAAGCCCAGTTGCTCGGCAATATCGCCGATGCTCGCCCGGCTCTGGCGCAATTGCTCGAAGGCAACGCCACGGCGCACCTCGTCCTTGATCTCCTGGTAGGAACAGCCTTCCCGTTCCAGCTTCCGGCGGAAGGTGCTGGGGCTCAAGTGTTGTTCCAGGGCGAAATCCTGCAAGGTCGGCCAGTCGCTGTAATGGCTGTTACGCAGGCGCTGATGGACCTGCGATGCCAGGCCATGCTGGTTACGGAAACGGATTACCAGCCATTGCGGCGCGGTGCGCAAAAACACTTTCAGCGACGCCAGATCCTGAACCACCGGCAGGCGCAGGTAGTGACTGGCGAACTCGATTTCAGTGCGCTCGGCGCCAAAGGTCAGGTTGGGGCCCCAGAGCAAACGGTCATCGCTGAGGGAGATGCGCTCATGGCGAAAATCCGCACGATCGATGGGGATACGTCGTCCGCCCAGCCAGCACAGCAGGCTGATCATCAACACCAGAAACGTCTCCTCGCCCAAACGACTGACGTCACGGTTGGGCGAGCGGTTCTGCAAGCTGATCACCGCACGCTTGCCGCGCACCGTCAGCGTGCCGCGAAAGTCGTGGAGGAACAGCGCGAAATTGGCCAGGCATTGGCGCATGGCCTTGTGCAGATCAGGCTCCTGAATCAACGCGCGGCAGATCAGGGCAAAACTGCCCGGCGGCATGCCATGGGAGTCGAGCCCGAAGAATTCGTCGTTCAGCTCGCGAATCTGAATCAACCATAACGCTGCAAATGCGCTGGCCGGTACCCGCGCGGTGGGTTGCGCCATCAACGCCGGGTCGATGCCTGCTTGCTCAAGCGCAGCCTTGAGCCGCTGCGGATCGTCCCCCAGCCCATGGAGCATTGCCTGCACGAAGTAGACGGCAACCGAGTCCTTTTCCCGCATGTGAACGCTTCTCTCCCCATTACCTGAATGGCAAAAAACACCAGTGCCGTTGAACAGTTCCGGCATAGGACAACCGCCCTGCCGGCTCTAGACTCGCGGCCAATAGTACGCCTTCGGCCGTTGCGGCGGCCAAGGTATTGCCGTGCTGTTCGCACGGGATTGATCAGAAGGACTTCGAACATGAACTTGCAAAACATCGGCGTGATCGGCGCAGGCACCATGGGCAATGGCATTGCGCAAGTCTGCGCCCTGGCCGGCTTCAACGTGACCTTGCTCGACATCTCCGAGAGCGCCCTGCAAAAAGCCATCGCGACGGTCGGCAAAAACCTTGATCGACAGGTCGCCAAGGACACGTTGACCGAAGAGCAAAAGCTTGCCGCCCTCGACAGAATCCGCACCAGCACCGATTACAGCAGCCTGCAAAACGCGCAACTGGTGATCGAAGCGGCGACCGAAAACCTCGACCTGAAACTGCGCGTGCTGCAACAGATCGCCGCACAGGTCAGTACCGAGTGCGTGATCGCCTCCAACACCTCGTCGCTGTCGATCACCCAACTCGCCGCCAGTGTCAGCCAGCCTGAGCGCTTCATCGGCCTGCACTTCTTCAACCCGGTACCGGTGATGGGCCTGATTGAAGTCATCCGTGGCCTGCAAACCAGCGACGCCACCCATGCCCTGGCGCTGGACATGGCCACCACCCTCGGCAAAACCGCAATCACCGCCGGCAACCGTCCGGGGTTTGTGGTCAATCGGATTCTGGTGCCGATGATCAACGAAGCGATCCTGGTGTTTCAGGAAGGCCTGGCCAGCGCCGAAGACATCGACGCCGGCATGCGCCTGGGCTGCAATCAGCCCATCGGTCCGCTGGCGTTGGCGGACCTGATCGGTCTGGACACCGTCCTGGCCATCCTAGAAGCGTTCTATGACGGCTTCAACGACAGCAAATACCGCCCTGCTCCACTGCTCAAGGAAATGGTGGCCGCCGGTTACCTGGGACGCAAAACGGGGCGCGGCTTCCATGCCTATGCCTGAGCGCTGCTCACGTTTCGCCGAATACCGGGACAAGGTGCTGGAGCTGTTCGCCAGCAAGGGCTTCGGGCAGGTCGGCATGCGTGAGCTCGCCACGTGCCTGGGGCTCGCTCCAGGCTCGCTGTATCACCATTACCCCAGCAAACAGCACTTGCTGCTCGACCTGATCGAGGAGTTCTATGAAGAGCTGTTGGCAACCTTGGGCCGCATCGAGCAAAAGGCCCCGGCTAAACGCGACAGGCTGCCTGCCCTTATCCGTGCGCACCTGAACCTGCATCAGGAAATGCCTTGGCATTTTCGACTGGCGGAGCGTGACAGCGGCTGCCTGAATGAAGAGCAACAGGCACGTGTCCAGCAGTTGCGCGAGCAATATGAGCGCAAGCTGTTGCAGATGCTCGGGGTCCGATCGCGGTTCAGTGAACAGGGCCTGCTGGCCGCCGGGCATGCGATTGCCAACTTGCTCAACAGCGCGCCCGGTTGGCTGGCGCAGCATTCGCTGGATGAGCAGGCGCGTGATGAGCTGTTGGAGAATCTGGTGAGCGGAGGCATTGAGCGCTTGCTGGCACCCCGGCGCGTGCAGGAAGCGATAAGCCTTGCCCAACCCATAGAGAAAACATCTAAAAAAATCCTCCTGCACGCCGCGATTTAGCGCTTTGCTACCCGAGTCAACGTCCATCGGAATTCACTGACGAACCAGACGTCAAACCGATGTGTACCCTCAATGACCGGGAGCGCAAACATGAAAATCAATCCCTATCTGATCTTCAACGGCGACTGCAAAGCTGCCTTCACCTTCTATGCCCAAGCCTTGCAAGGCCAGATCGAAATGATGATGACGTTCGGTGAAAGCCCGGCGCGCGAGCATTTTCCGGCGGACCTGCACAACCTGATCATCCATACCCGCTTGTCGGTGGGCGACCAGGCGATCATGGGCTCGGACACCACGCCGGATCGCCCCACGGATGAAATGGCCGGCTGCTCGGTCTCGCTGAATGTCGACAGCATTGCCGAGGCGGAACGAATTTTCGCTGCATTGGCGGAAGACGGCAGCGTACAAATGCCACTGGAAGCCACATTCTGGGCGGCGCGTTTCGGAATGTTGGTCGATCGGTTTGGTGTGTCGTGGATGGTCAATTGCGAAAAGGATCAGTGAAATTGGCTGCTGACACTTTTCGCCAGGCATGAAAAAGCCCAACCTGAAAAGGTTGGGCTTCTGGCAACTCCGGGTCCGTCTGCTACCGTCAACAAGCCACCCGTTTGTAGCGGATTCTTCGGAGATCAGCCCTATGTCGGCTTACAACGCGTCTTGGTTCACTCGTTTCAAAATGTCATTGCTGGCAGGAGGTCTCGCCGCCGCTTTCCTCGCGCTCAGTGGTTGCGCCACCGTCGATGCGCAGACCACTGCTTATGTGGGCGTCGAGCATCCCGCGCCGACGCTGGCCAGCGAGGTCGTCGTGTTGCGCACTGAGCCCCTGCGCCCGCATGTTCGGCTGGGTGAAGTGCTCATCGATGCCAGCGTCGAACCCGCCCCGCCCATTACCGAGGTCGAACAAAAACTCCGTGAGGAATCCGCCAAGCTCGGCGGCGATGCCGTGGTGGTGGTCTATGACCATATCCAGGCGGTGGGCGCCTACGTCAGAGGAGGCGTATGGAGTCGAGACGTCGAAACCATCGAAGGCCGAAAACTCAAAGGCATCGTGATCAAGTATCGGTAAATCACTTTCCTGCGGACAAAACAAAACCCCTACCTGCGTACGCAGATAGGGGTTTCGGAATTTAATCTTGACGATGACCTACTCTCACATGGGGAAACCCCACACTACCATC